>NZ_JAHXYO010000012.1:0-186828 GCF_019969905.1 Rahnella sp. GSA61A
GGGGGCAGTGAGATTGATAATACCGAGAGCTTGTGAAAGTTCCATTTAAAAAGGGTCCATGATGAGCATGAACCCTTTTTACACGAGCCACCGGATCGGTCAACTGATCCTTAAACGATCGGCATTAGGGGCTTCGGCCCCTTTTGGCGTGATCAGACCTGCGGCACAGGAGGTTATTTCACGTAAGAATTCAGCACGCTCAGTACGACGTCCAGATCGGCCTCACGTTTCACAACATCTTCTTCATGAACAATATGCTCAGTCAGATGGCCTTTAATCACTTCCCGCATCAGGCCATTCACCGCGCCGCGGATCGCGGCAATTTGTTGCAGAACAGCCGCGCATTCATGGGGCTCATCCAGCATTTTATTTAACGCCGCCACCTGACCCTGAATTTTGCTGGTACGGGCTTTCAGCTTCTGTTTATCGCGAATGGTATGGGACATCTCACTTCCTCCGTGACACCAATGACGGCGCGATCATATCATTTTGTGGATACTGGGGGGGTGTATTTAATACTGGGGGGGAGTAGAATCCCAGCGCCTACCTTATCGGGAATCATTAACATGAATGACTTTTCTACCCTTTTACAGCAGGGAAATGCGTGGATCTTTATACCCAGCGCCATATTGCTGGGGATTTTGCACGGGCTTGAGCCCGGCCATTCGAAAACCATGATGGCCGCCTTTATCATTGCGATTAAAGGCACTGTCCGGCAGGCTATTTTACTGGGGCTGGCGGCCACGGTTTCGCATACTGCGATTGTCTGGATCATCGCGTTTGGCGGCATGTATCTCAGCAACCGGTTCACCGCAGAGGCTGTCGAGCCGTGGTTGCAACTGGTGTCTGCGGTCATCATCCTGGGCACGGCGGCATGGATGTTCTGGCGTACATTTCGTGGTGAACAACTCTGGAAGAAGGAGCACGCGCACGGGCATCATGCTGATCATGACCATCATCACGGACATTCCCGCACGCATGCGAATGTTCAGCGTCACGTTCAGCCCCGGGGACTTAATAACCTGCGCGGCATGAAGCGTATCAGCCTGTCGCCGCAGGAATATCAGGACGCCCATGAACTGGCGCACGCCAGCGATATTGAGCGGCGCTTTGCCAGCACGGAAGTGACTAACGGGCAGATTTTATTTTTCGGTCTGACCGGCGGGCTGATCCCGTGCCCGGCCGCCATTACCGTGCTGCTGATCTGCATCCAGCTTAAACAACTGGCGCTGGGAGCGACGATGGTAGTGTGTTTCAGCATCGGACTGGCGCTGACGCTGGTAACTGTAGGCGTGGCGGCTGCCGTCAGTGTCCGCCAGGCGGCTAAACGCTGGAGCGGTTTAAACACGCTGGCGCGCCGGGCGCCTTATTTTTCCAGTGTGCTGATCGCGCTGGTGGGGATTTATATGGGTATTCACGGGGTTATGGGCTTAACCTCCTAAAAAATCTTAACGTAATCAGTCATAAGCAATAACAATTCAGACTTTTTAAAACCGGCTCAAGGCGTTATAAATGACGGGATGATAAACGGATAAATGGATCCCGCCATGAAAACTGCCCACCTTGTTGACCCCGAACTGCGCCCGTTACTGGATCTGATGCCAGAACGCGTGCTTGCAGCCTCCGTTCTGCCTGCCATGCGCGAGCAACGTCAGACGGCGGCGCTGGAAAGTCTGTTACAGGATGACGGGTTGCCGGTAACGGTTAGTCAGCATCACATTTCAGGTGGCGAAAATGCGCCAGCGGTGCGTGTCGTGGTGATTTCGCCGCAGCATGAACGGAAAGGCCGGATGGGTATTCTGCATATTCACGGTGGCGGTTATGTGCTGGGCAGCCCTGAACAGTCGATGCCGCTGACCCGCCCGACGACGGCACAGCACGACTGCGTCATTGTATCGGTGGATTACCGTCTCGCGCCGGAAACGCCATTCCCCGGCCCGCTGGAAGATTGTTATGCGGCGCTGATCTGGATGACTGCACAGGCAGAGGCGTTGGGTATTGACCCTGCACATATCGGTGTGATGGGTGACAGCGCCGGTGCCGGGCTGGCGGCCTCTCTGGCGCTGCTGACCCGCGATCGGGGCGGTCCGACACTGGCGTTTCAAAACCTGATGTATCCGATGCTCGACGACCGCACTGTGACCGATCCCAACCCGAATCCGGTGACCGGCGAATTCTCCTGGACGCGCGAGGACAACCGTTTCGGCTGGCACGCCTACCTCGGTCACGAAGCCGGTTTGCCGGATATTTCCTGCTACGCTGCGGCTGCCCGCGCAGAGGATCTGAGCGGATTACCACCGGCCTGGATTGGCGTCGGCTCAATTGATTTGTTCCTCGATGAAAACATCGACTATGCCCGCCGGTTAATCCGCGCTGGCGTGCCGGTGGAATTCAGCATCTATCCGGGCGGATTCCACGGTTTCAACGGCGATCCGGCCTATGCACTGGCCCGTCGCGCCCGCAAACAACGTCAGGATGCCTTAGCCGGTTTTAATCCGCTGCGTCATTATCATGACTTTGGCTTATAATCAGCAGCAATCGATAAGGCATAACAACCGGCTGAATTAGAAAATAAATTGGATATCAAACAACTTATCTATCTCTGTAACCTCGAACGCGAACGGCATTTTGGCAGGGCGGCGGAAGCCAGCTTTGTCAGCCAGCCGACGCTGTCGATGCGTCTCAAAAACCTCGAAAAAGAGCTCGACCTGAATCTGATCAATCGCGGTAATAACTTCGAAGGTTTTACCGCAGAAGGTCTGCGGGTGCTGAGCTGGGCGCGGGAAATCGTGGCTGTCTATGAAGGCCTGAAACTGGAAGTCGAATCGCTGAAACAGGGCATGAGCGGGACCTTGCGTATCGGCGTGATGCCGCAATGCAGCGTGTCGCTGGCACAACTGATTAAGGCGGTCAGCGAAGCGCATCCGGGACTGGATTACCGCGTGGCAGAAGTCAGTGCTGATCAGTTGATTGAAGCGCTGAGCAGCCATTCGGTGGATGTCGGTATCGGTTTCTTTGAGTTCTCGACGCTCAATGAGCTGCGCTTCCAATTGGTGCCGCTCGATGACGGCGGAGTTGATGTGGTGTATCACCCGGATCATTTTCCGCAGTTACAGGGCATTGAACGGATAACCGCCGAACAGGTTGCCGCGCTGCCGTTGTGTCTGTCTGAACCGAGCCGCTATTTCCGCCGGTATCTGGATAATTTCTTCCGCCAGGCCGGACTTGAGCTGCATCCGCGGCTGGAAAGCACGTCTATTTTCCAGCTGATGCAGGGCGTGTTTGTCGGAATTGGCTGTGCGCTGGTGCCGCGTGGACATCTGATTGATGAAATGCATCCTGCACTGAAACGTTGCCCGCTGGATATCACGCCGATGAGTCGTCACGCCGCGCTGGTCGTCGCCGAAGCGGGCAGGGCAACGCCGCTGGCGCAGCATTTCTTCACCGCCGCCGGGCTTTGGCTGGCGCAGCAGGCGCTTAACAAGTCGTCAAATGTGGCGCAATAAAGACGTTCTGTCCGGTATTCCTATTGATGTAATGAAACTTTCAGCCCAAGCTTTGCCGCAATACTTATGTGAAATGGATGGAGTAAGACATGAAAACATTGAAAGCCGTTGTTCTGGCGTTGGCCTCTGCGGGTATTTTGCTTTCAGCAGGTGCACAGGCCTCGAATAATCTTCTGGGACAACTGCAGCAGGCCGCCAACGAAGGACTGAATGGCACCAGCAGCAAAACCGGTTCTGCCGGTACCACATCTTCGCTGACCTCGCTGCTCAGTGGCGGCGACAGTGCCCTGACGTCGACCAGCGCGAACAACGTCGCAGGTGTGTTGCAGTACTGCGTGAAGAACAACGTACTTTCCAAAGCCAGCACTGAGAATGTGAAAGATCAGTTGCTGAGCAAGCTGGGCATCCAGACGGCAGCGGGTGCTGAAAGCCAGGATTATCAGCAGGGGCTGGGTGGTTTGCTGAAAACCGGTAAAGATCAAAGTGTGGATCTGAATAATCTGGGGAGCGGGCTGACGCAGGTGAAAGAGAAAGTGAAAACCAAAGCCTGTGATGTGGTGCTGAAGCAGGCGAAATCGTTTATTTGATTGCAGAGGCCGCTGCAATGGCGGCTTTTAACTTCAAATTCAAATTCAAGGTCAACACCGTGGGCATCGGCCCACACCGACCAGAGACCCGGTAACGCGCGGGCCTCTGGACTCCGCGCTTTTTCACTGCGCGCTCCGCTGGCGCAAGGGACATGTTCTGCTGTATTGATGAGTGGCGCAAATCCAGGTGCTGCGCACTACCTTCTCTCGGTCTTCGAGCCACAGGTCTCGAAGCCGCTCCGTTCAGCTGGATTTTGAGCACGCCATTGAACTCTCTAAAACAGAGTAATTTTGTTTTTTGAATTTAAGATCCTGCGGGCGATTCAGAAAGCTTGCTGAATGAGAGGTTGCAGACCATAGGCTGCAATCCCGAAACGAAGGAACCGCGCAGCGGCAAGATTTCCAGCCTGTCGCTGCGGTTGCTGAAACATAGCCAGCGCGCGGATCACATGTTTGAAAAAGCGAGGGGAGTTCAGAGGGGAAAAGCCTTTCCCCTCTGGTCGGTTTCGGCACGAAAGGCCGTGTGATAACCGTTATTGAGAAACCGAAATTTACTCAATTCTATTTAAAGCTTTTAAAGCCATTTAAAGCCATTTAAAGGGATCCAAAGGGAATCCCCTTTCACTCCGCATAAACCTTCTCTTTACTCTCGCACAAATCTTCGATCAAACATGACCCGCACCGCGGCTTACGTGCAATGCAGGTATAGCGGCCATGCAGGATCAGCCAGTGGTGGCAGTCGAGCTTGAACTCGGCCGGAACCACTTTCAGCAATTTCTCTTCGACGTCATCCACGGTTTTACCCGGCGCGAACTTCGTGCGGTTACAGACGCGGAAAATATGCGTATCCACGGCAATGGTCGGCCAGCCGAAGGCGGTATTGAGCACTACGTTGGCGGTTTTGCGGCCAACGCCAGGCAGCGCTTCAAGCGCGGCGCGGTCTTCCGGCACTTCACCATGGTGTTTTTCCAGCAAAATACGGCAGGTTTTAATCACGTTCTCCGCTTTGGCATTAAACAGGCCAATGGTTTTGATGTATTCCTTTACGCCGTCCACGCCAAGCGCCAGAACCGATTCCGGCGTGTTGGCGACCGGATACAGCTTTGCTGTCGCCTTGTTCACGCTGACATCGGTAGCCTGCGCAGAAAGTAATACCGAAATCAGCAGTTCGAACGGGGTGGTGTACACCAGTTCGGTAGTGGGATGCGGATTGTTATCGCGCAAACGGCTGAGAATTTCGGTGCGTTTTTCCTTATTCATGAACGCTTCCCTTTGGCAGACTTTCTTCCGCCACAACGTGCTGTGCCGCTTGCCGTGCTTTCATACGCTGATCAATCAGATATTTGCCGGCCAGCAGCAGACCGAGGCCGATAAATGCGCCCGGCGGTAACATCGCCAGCAGGAACGGGTTATCCAGATGCAGCACTTCGACGCGCAGCACTTTCGCCCAACTGCCGAGCAACAAATCAGCGCCATTGAACAGCACGCCGCTGCCGAGAATTTCACGCATTGAACCCAGCACAAACATTGCGCAGGTTGCCCCGAGACCGGTCATGGCACCGTCGAGGGCGGCCAGATGGATCGGGCTGCTGGCGGCACAGGCTTCGGCACGTCCGACCACAATACAGTTGGTCACAATCAGCGGAATAAAAATCCCCAGCGCCTGATACAGACCGAACGCGTAGGCGTTGATCAGCATCTGCACGGTACTGACCACCGAGGCGATAATCAGCACGTAAATCGGGATGCGGATTTCATCCGGGATCCACTTACGGAATGCGGAAATCATGGCGTTGGTACAGGTCAGCACCAGCGTGGTCGCCAGCCCTAAACCGAGGGCATTGGTGGCAGTCGACGTCACGGCCAGCAGCGGACAAAGCCCCAGCAACTGCACCAGCGAGGAGTTATTGGTCCACAGACCCTGAACGATTATCTTTTTGGCTTCACTCATCACGGGCTCCACAAGGGGTGAGGTGGGAAAGCTGAGACGGTACCGTCCCGATAAACAGCGCCGTACGTTTTACCGAGCGGACGACGGCGCGCGGTGTAATGGTCGCACCGGTAAACTGATCAAACATACCGCCGTCTTTCTTCACCGCCCAGCGCTCATCGCTTGCACCATTGACGGTCTGATTGGCGAAATGTTTGATCCAGTCGGAAATGCGCACTTCAATTTTGTCACCCAGCCCCGGCGTTTCGTGCTGTTCCAGCACGCGGGAACCGTAAACTTTGCCATGAAAATCAGCCGCCACCAGCAACTGAATCGCACCGGAATAGCCGTCAGGCGCGGTGGTTTCAACCACGGCAGCCACCGGCTGACCATTTTTGCGCGCCAGATACAGACGGTGCGGTGCCATGCTGCCAAGTGACTCGTCAGTGACGTTGTAACATTCGTTTTGCATGTCGTTGTCGTACACGCTGGCCGGGATCACCTGATCAAACAGCGTTTTTTGCTGTAACAGCGCCTGATGTTCAATGGTCGGCTTGGTCATCAGGTTGACCAGTGCCGTCATACCGGTCATCAGTGCGCCAAAGAAAGCCAGAATCAGGCCGTGGCGTCGCATTGTAGCTAACATAATTCTTCCTCAGCGATGCCCGTAAACACGTGGTTGTGTGTAGTGATCAATCAGCGGCACGGTGATATTGGCCAGTAAAACGGCAAAAGCGACACCATCCGGATAACCGCCGTAACTGCGGATCAGCCACACCAGTAAACCAATCAGTCCCCCAAAAATCAGGCGGCCTTTCGGGGTGGTGGATGCTGTCACCGGATCCGTGGCAATAAAGAACGCGCCCAGCATCGTCGCGCCGGAGAACAGTCCGATCAGCGGTGAAGGATAGTTTTCCGGTGCCAGACCCCACGCGATACCCGCGCAAATGACCAGCATGCCTAACATGGCGGCCGGAATATGCCAGCTGATGATTTTGCGCCACATCAGGAACAGACCACCGGCCAGGAATCCGAGGTTAATCCACTGCCAGCCGAGACCGGCCAGTGTGCCGCTAAACAGCGGCGTCCCGAGGATCTGATCGGCGGTATGGCCGGAGCGCAAACCGGTTTTAAATGCATCCAGTGGTGTCGCCTGCGTCACGCCATCCACGTTCATGTTCAACTGATACGCGGTCAGATCCTGACTGTTATGGCCGGTGAAAATGGTCAGCAGCGTGTCGGTGAATCCGACGTGATGATGCTGTAAAACATCCGGCGGCAGCCAGGTTGTCATCTGAACCGGGAAAGAAATCAGCAGCACCACATAACCTACCATGGCCGGGTTAAACGGATTCTGACCAAGACCCCCGTAAAGTTGTTTGGCGATGATGATGGCGAAAATCGTGCCGAGCACCACCATCCACCACGGGCCCAGCGGCGGCAGGCTGATACCCAGCAAAACGGCTGTCAGCAGGGCACTGTTATCGCCCAGGCGTTTTTTCACTGGCAGTTTGCGCAACTGTAACACCGCGCCTTCTGCCAGCAGGGCAATGACGATAGCCAGCGTCAGCTGAATCAGCGTGCCGTAACCGAAGAACCAGACCTGAGCGAGCAGGCCGGGAATACACGCCAGAATCACCATCATCATGATGGTACTGGTGTTCTGGCGATTATGCGTAAAAGGTGAACTTGCAATCCTGAAGGCCATCTATTCCTCGTTCGACATTGTCTGAGCGGCTTTACGGGCCTTAACTCGGGCGATCGCAGCCGCTACAGCGGCTTTGCGTGGATCGCTTTCTTGTTGTGATGTTTCTTTTTCTTCCGGTTCAGCGTCCTGCGCTTCACTCAGCGCAGCGGCTTTTTTGGCTTTGGCACGCGCGATGGCAGCCGCCACCGCCGCCTTGCGTTTGTCGTCTGCGGAAGGCTGTGCAGGTGACGTTGTCACGTTTTCTTCAGTGCCCGCAGGTTGCGCAGCAGCGGCCTTTTTGGCTTTCACGCGGGCAATGGCGGCGGCGACAGCAGCTTTGCGATCGTCGTCAGCGGAGGGCTGTGGTGCAACGTTCAGTTCGCTTTCTTTGGCTTCCACGACAACGCCGTTATTACCGGCTTTCTTCGCTTTCACGCGGGCAAGAGCGGCTGCCACGGCGGCCTTACGATCGTCTTCTGCAGATGGCGGCGTTTCAGGCACCGGCTCAGAAGCCACCGGGATTTCCTGCTCAGCGGCGGCTTTCTTCGCTTTCGCACGGGCAATGGCAGCGGCCAGCGCCGCTTTGCGCGGATCGGCTTCGGCCTGTTGTTCCGTGGCCTTTTCAGCGACAGGTACTTCTTTTGCTGCGACGTCGTCCAGCTTCACTGCCGCTTTCTGATGTTTCTCTTCACGCGCTAATTTCTCACGTTCCATACGCGCCTGTTTGGCTTCGAAACGGGCTTTGGCTTCGGTGGCCCGGGCAGTCTCTGCATCGATGGCGCGGATTTCGGCCTTTTCCTGACGGTAATATTGCACCAGCGGAATATTGCTCGGACAGACATACGCACAGGCGCCGCATTCGATGCAGTCGAACAGATTATGCTTGCGCGCTTTTTCGTGTTCTTCACCTTTACTGAACCAGTAAAGTTGCTGAGGCAGTAAACCGGCCGGACAGGATTCCGCGCACAGGCTGCAACGGATACAGGCTTCTTCCGGCTCCGGCTGACCCAGTTCGGCGTCAGACGGCGCGAGCAGACAGTTGGAAATTTTGACCACAGGCACATTGAGCGATGGCAGGGTGAAGCCCATCAGCGGGCCGCCCATAATCACCATCTTTTTATCGCCCTGCGGTTGTAACTGGCCTTCCTGCATCAGGTGTTCAATCGGCGTGCCCAGACGCGCCCAGACGTTACCCGGTTTTGCCATCGCTTCGCCGGTCAGCGTGACCACGCGTTCGATCAACGGTTCGCCGTCAATGATTGCGCGTTTAATGGCAAACACGGTGCCGACGTTTTGCATCAGTACGCCGATGGACGACGAGTGATGGCCTTTCGGCACTTCGAGGCCGGTCAGGATTTTGGTCAGCTGTTTGGCACCGCCGGACGGGTATTTGGTCGGAATGACCCGCAGTTCGAAACGCACTCCGTCGGAGATTTCAGCGCTGATCGCGGCTTTAAGCGCGGCAATCGCTTCAGGTTTGTTGTCTTCGATGCCGATCAGCACCCGTTCAGGATGCAACATGTGGCAGAGGATGCGCGTGCCCTGGAGAATTTCCATGGCATGTTCCTGCATCAGCCGGTCATCGGCAGTGATGTAAGGCTCACATTCGGCCGCGTTGAGGATCAGTGTGCGGGTCGATGTCAGGCCACCGGCTAATTTGCTGGCGGTCGGGAAGCCTGCGCCACCCAGCCCGGCAATACCGGCCTGACTGATGCGCTGATTCAGTTCATCAGCAGAAAGCTGGCGGTAATCGGCAATGAATTCGCGTTCGCACCAGGTATCAAGGCCGTCGGCTTCAATCAGCACACAGAGTTCTTTCAGACCGGAAGGGTGCGCGGTGATGTGCGGTTCGATGGCCGTGATCACGCCCGACGTCGGCGCGTGAACCGGCACGGTACGGCCACGGCCAGTGGTCAGCGGCTGACCTTTTAACACAGGGTCGCCGGCTTTCACACACAGCTCGCCTTCAGGGCCAAGGTGTTGCTGAAGGGGGATGATAAAGCGCTCAGGCAGCGGCACGTTGCGCAGCGGAACGTGGCTCGACTGAGTCTTCATTTCCGGCGGATGAATACCGCCGTCGAAGTCCCAGACTTTGTCTTTTTTGAGCGCCGCAAACAGATTAAACATGTTACTCCGCATGGATGACCTGAACCGGAATGGATTTCAAATCCCACTTCCAGTTTGCGGTGGTAGTTTTTACTGGCAGCATTTCGATGCAGTCCGTCGGGCACGGCGCGACGCACAGGTCACAGCCGGTACATAAATCAGTAATCACGGTGTGTACGGCGCGGGTGGCACCCACGATGGCATCCACCGGACAGGCCTGAATACACTTGGTGCAGCCGATGCAATTGCTCTCGTCGATATAGGCGACTTTACGCACCGGTACAGCAGCCGCGGCGTCTTCACCCATCGGCTGCGGCTCAACGTTAAGCAAGGTCGCCAGCTTGAGCATGACGGCTTCGCCGCCCGGCACGCATTTATTGATGTTGTCACCATTGGCGACCGCTTCGGCGTAAGGCTTGCAGCCGGGATAGCCACATTGCGCACACTGGCTTTGCGGCAGGATATCGTCAATCTGATCGACAACCGGGTTGCCTTCCACGGCAAAGCGGCGCGAGGCGTAACCCAGCAGCAGGCCAAAAACCAGCGCCAGAGCGGTCAGCGCGCCAATCGCTACCCATAATTCAAACATTAGAATTTCACCAGACCTGTGAAGCCCATAAAGGCTAATGACATCAGGCCAGCCGTGACCAGCGCAATCGAAGAACCTTTGAACGGTGCCGGGACGTCAGCCACCACCAGACGTTCACGGATAGCGGCAAACAGCACCATCACCAGCGAGAAGCCCAGTGACGCGGCGAAACCGTACAGCGCAGATTGCATAAAGTTGAATTGCTGGTTGATGTTCAGCAGCGCCACGCCGAGCACAGCGCAGTTGGTGGTGATAAGCGGCAGGAAGATGCCCAGCAGGCGGTACAGAGACGGGCTGGTTTTGCGCACCACCATTTCGGTGAACTGTACAACAACCGCAATCACCAGAATAAAGGCCATAGTGCGCAGATAGACCAGCCCCAGCGGCATCAGAACGAAAGTGTTGACGATCCACGAGCAGATATTCGACAGGGTGATCACAAATGTGGTGGCGAGACCCATACCGATAGCGGATTCCAGTTTTTTGGAAACGCCCATAAATGGGCACAGGCCAAGAAACTTAACCAGTACGAAGTTATTTACCAGCACAGTGCCGACAAAAAGTAATAAATAAGAGGTCATGACAATTGCCCGGACATAATAAACATTAAAAACCTCAGGGTTATTCCGTGAAGGTTTCTTTTACCCGCAGTGAGCGCTTGAAATAAGGCACAAAGACGGCGGCGGCCAATAAAGGTAACAATAAGTTACGCACGGCCAAATCATCGGTAACCGGTGAGAATGCAAAGGCTTTTACCGCCAGAAGTACTGTGCACAATAACCAGATAATATACATTTTGGGTAACACGCTGGCGCGCTTACAGAATTGCAGCAATACCGCGACGGTAAATAACCCCATCGCTAACGTGGTCACCACCGAGAAATACCATTGCAGGGTAAATGCCTGGGAGTTGGTGATGAGATATTCGCGCGATTCCGGCATAAATAACGCCATTGAAAACAGAAACAGCATTAATACCACGCTCAGCAGCGTCACAATCAGATACGCCATCGGGGCCAGTAGCCACCCGCCAATACGTTTATAACCCGGATTATTCAACATAAAAGCTTTTCTCACGCTGGTTTTGCTATCAAATCAGCACAGGGAAACTTCCCCGACCTTCAAGGCGCAGTAGCTTAACCTGTGAGAGGCATTCTCGTTATCGTATTTATGTGATCAATGATCCCCTTCGCTCAGGAAGGGGATTTAAATAGAAAGGCTTTAATGCACCGGCACCAGAATTTCGGTGGCGACAATTACCACAATCAGGCCAACCAGCACGGGAACGGACGTGCGTTTGACGACTTCGAAAGGCGATATTTTTGCCATACCGGCCACGGCCACTATGACGCCCGAAACAGGGGAAATAGTGCGACCCAGGTTCGATGCCTGCAACATCGGGATGACCAGATATTCCGGGTTGATGCCCATTTTCGCGGCCAGTTTTGGGATAAGTTCGACGAAGGCGTAAAACGAAGCATTACCGGAGCCGGTGGTCATGGCGGCGAGCACGGTGATCACCACCAGCATCAGCATCATGACGATGCTGCCGGAGCCAAAGTTTTGCGCCAGTCCTATCAGGCTGCTGATGAACCCGACGGTGCTCAGCCCCTGAGCAAACACGCCCGCCGCGACCAGCAGCATCACCACGTTGGCGAATGCATCCGCCATGCCGCGATAAGCCACGTCCAGTCCGGCGAATACCGCTTTGCCGTTACGGTTACGCACGGTTTCAATCAGGGCGGTCAGTAACATACAAATCACCAGAATGGTGATGATATGCAGATTGGGTCCCCATTTACCGTCAAAAATCAGCACACCGATAATCGGCGTGAAAGGCAAAATAGCGTAGAAAGCCGGAGCATTGGTTTCAATGACATCGTCAGCATTGGAATCGACAGCATCTGCCAGTACGGAGGTATCGCGTTTATCCAGATAGCGTTGCCAGAAGAAGTGCGCGACCGCCATCGCCGCGATGGCAGCAATCGAAATCGGCAGGGTGACTTTAAAGGCAAAATCCACCAGCGGCATATTCGCCGCCTGCGCCGCCAGCACCACATCACCTGAGGTAGGGGAAAGAATGATCGCCGCAGGAGACGCACAAATCGCCGCCGCCGCGCCCCGGCTGATGCCGACGTTAACCATAATCGGGAACAACGTTGCCATCAGTAACACGCCCAGACCGGTCGCCGAAGACACGGCCAGGGACATCAGACACGCCAGAATATACGCCGCAACCATCAGAATGTACGGTGAATTGATCATCTGTAACGGGCGCGACGCCAGTTTGACGACCACATCGTTGGCACCAATATGGGTCATGTAGGCTGCGAAACCGCACAGCATCATGATCATCATCCCCAGATCGCCACCGCGGCTCATCAGCAGAATTTTGACGTACTCAACGATATCTGTCGCATTCCAGCCGGTACTTTTGGTGCCTTCCGGCAGGATGCTGTGACCCATGATGGCGCTGATAATCAGCAATAATAAGCCGCCGACCATCAGAACGCCGGTGGGTGAATAGCCTTTAATGATATAGCGGCCGACAAAGACGGCGACTACCAGCCCGATCAGTAATTCCAGCATTATTGTATTCCCCGAGATTAAATTTGGATCCAAGTGAAAGGCGGGCACTTTGCCGAAATAGTTCACCGGGCGTTATGACGCTTATCAATTATGGGTGATGAAAAAGCGGGGAATATTTAAATTTGTGATGCCTGTTCAGAAGAGGATTCGGTACGGCTCCTCCCCCTGCGAAGGGGGAGGCGGGAGGGGGTTTTACGGGCTTACACCGCGTTTGAGCAAACTTCAACTTATTAATTTCGCTTTAATACCCCACCCCAACCCTCCCCTTCGCAGGGGAGGGAGTTGACCGTGCACATCAATACGTTTGCCTGAAAAATCAAAGCTTCGGGATTTCCCGATAAAACCCGACGCCGATGAGGCGTCCAAAAAGGAATGGTATAAATTTCCGCCCGCGCAGCCACGCTTCCAGCCGTGAAGGGGCACGCTTCCTTTGTTTCTGTCCTGCTTTACTGATCATAATCTGTAATGCCTGCGTCGCCCACGTCGGGAACGCGCGGCGGCGCTGGATACGTTTTAAGTGTCGCAGCGTCAGGCGTCCGGCCTTCAGCGGTTCAGTGATGATATTCGCTGTCGCCACCGCATCCTGAATCGCCAGATTCACGCCGACGCCGCCAATCGGTGACATTGCATGTGCCGCGTCGCCGATGCACAGCAGACCCGGTTTAGCCCATTCTTTGAGACGGTCGATGCGGATCACCAGCAAGCGTACGTTTTCCCAGCTGAGAATATCGTCGGCTAAGCGCTGGCGCTCAAACGGCGACACTTCCGCCAGCAGGTCGAGAAAAGGCGCGATACCCTGTGCTTTGAGCGCATCCAGGCTGTCTTTCGGGATCGAATACCCACACTGCCAGTAATCACCCCGGTCGATCATGATGAAGTTTTTCTTTGGCCCGCGATGCCCCATCGACCACTGAGGATCATCCGGACGTTTGGGAATTTTCAGCCATAACACGTCACGTGGCGCGCCATAACGGCGGATTTCCATCCCGGCCTGTTCGCGCACGATGGAATTACGCCCGTCGCAACCGACGACCAGATCCGCATCAAAATGCTGCGTTTCGCCATTCACTTCAGCAAGAACGCCGGATACCTGGCATTTATCCTCCAGCAATGACAGGACCTGCGCGTTATGAATCAGCCGGAAATTGGGCAGTTGCGCAGCCTTGCTGGCGATGAAGTTGAGAAAATCCCACTGCGGCATAAAAGCGATAAATTTGCACTGCGTCGGCAGATGACTGAAATCCGCCAGCGTGGTTTCCTGGCCGTTGATCTCGCCATAAAGCTTTTCAGCGCGCTGATGCGGCAGGGCGAGGAACTCGTCGAGAAAACCCAGTTGCCAGATGATGTCCAGTGTAGACGGATGAATGGTATCGCCGCGAAAATCGCGTAAAAAGTCGCTGTGCTTTTCCAGCACGGTGACGTCAATTCCCTTTCGCGCCAGAAGGTATCCCAGCATTAATCCTGCGGGGCCACCGCCGACGATGCAGCAGGACGCTGCTGCGGAGGATTCAGTGTTCGGTGTCATTCCAACCTGCCTGAGGGGATGAATTTACATGATAACAGTTATCATTTGCACGGATGGGCGTCAATTCATCCCGTGCTACATCACAGAACATTTCCTGCACAGCGTCGTAACAAAACTCCATGTTTTTGCACCACCGCGATCTTGTCGCTGCTTTCCCGTTTGGGATTAAGTTTACTCATTGTGTCTGTAAATCATTCGCTTAACGGTTGTTTTTAAAACTGGCAGACAAATTGCAAAGTGGTCCACAGGTTGAGTTGTTGGGCCAATTAGGGCCGATGTTTGCACAAGCCAAAGTGCGGAGAAGCCAATGAACGGCGAAATAAATTTATTGCATCCGATTGCGCCACAACAAAGCGACACGCTGGTGCTCGATGCACTGACCCGCTATGTGGCGCAGTCCGGCACCCGTATCGGCGAGAAATTGCCGCCCGAGCGCGTGCTGGCCGAAGGGCTGGCGGTGAGCCGTAACACCGTACGCGAGGCGCTGAAACGCTGGGAAGCGCTGGGGATTATCGTGCGCAAAAAAGGCAGCGGCACGTTTTTGCAGTCTGAAATTACCGCCAACGACAGCTTTCTGTCCCTGCGCTTTAAGAATGACTCAGCCACCATGCTTCATGCACTGGAAGTGCGCCGGATCATTGAATGCGAGGCTTCCGCGCTGGCGGCGGTACGTGCGACGGAAAGCGATTTGCTGTTTATCGAACAGAAGCTGGATGTGATGGAAAAAGTCCATCTGAGCGTCGGTTCCGCCGGGGCAGAAGACTGGCAGTTTCACGCGGCAATCTACAGCGCGGCGCACAATCCGCTGCTGCTGCAAATGGTCGGCGGCATTTATGACCTGCTGCATGCCTTTTTTGAATCGCCGCCTGAGCAGGCGCTGTTCAGCGACTCTTTTCCGCTGCATCGCATGTTATTTGAAGCCATTGCGCGCCGTGAACCGGAAAACGCGCGCAGGCTAAGCAACGACATTCTGAACATAACTGAACGTGACATGAAGGAAGTGATCAATGCAGCAAGATGATAAGAGCCAGCCTGTTGAGTTAGGGGAAAACACCCGTTTAGTGCACGACGCCCGCCACGATCGCGGAGCGATTTCGCCGCCCATCTATCAGTCTTCGTTATTCAGTTTCACTGATTATGACAGCATGATTGCCCGTTTTCGCGGCGACAGCGACCATGCTTTGTATTCCCGCGTTGATAACCCGACCGTCGTCGAATTGCAGAAAAAAGTGGCGCAACTCGAAGGCGGCGAAGCTTGTCTGGCGTTCGGCAGCGGCATGGCGGCGATCAGTAACGCCATTCTCAGCGTGGCCGGTCCCGGCGATAAAGTGGTGTGCGTGAATCACGTCTACCCGGACACCTACCGTTTCCTGCGCGGTTTCTGCACCCGTTTTCAGATTGAATCACAGTTTGTCGATGGCGGTTCACTGCCCGCGCTGGAAGAGGCGATGCAGGGCGCGAAACTGCTGTATCTCGAAAGCCCGAACAGTTGGGTGATGGGCGAACAAAATCTGCGGGCCATCGCGGAACTGGCGAAAAAATACGGCGTAATAACGATGATCGACAATAGCTGGGCGTCGCCGATTTTCCAGAAGCCACTGGCTGCGGGCATCGATCTGGTCATTCATTCCGCGTCGAAATACATCAGCGGGCACAGCGACGTGGTCGCCGGGCTGGTGATTTCCAGCCAGGAACGCATCAGCGCCATCAGTCGTTATATCAGCCCGTTTTTAGGCGGCAAACTTTCTGCCAATGAAGCCTGGCTGCTGCTGCGCGGCCTGCGCACGCTGCCGCTGCGTATGCGCCAGCATCACGAAAGTGCGCTGGAACTGGCGCGCCGGTTGCAGGGCTATTCGCGCATCACGCAGGTGAATCATCCGGGACTTGACCCGTTGCCGACTTCCACGCTGACCGGCTACAGCGGTCTGTTCTCCTTTGAGCTGAGCGAAGGCATCGATATTCCGACGTTCTGTAACGCGCTGAATCTGTTCCGTATGGGGGTCAGTTGGGGCGGTTTCGAAAGTCTGGTGATGCCAGCCATTTCTGTGCTGAATCAGGCGGGCGAATTCAACTCGGCAATAGATTTCGGTGTGTCGCCCCGCGTGATCCGCATTTCTATCGGGCTGGAAGAGACCGAAGATTTATGGCGTGACCTGAAAAACGCCATCGAAAGCGCCTGTTCCTGAGGCCTTTGTTCAAAGACCGTTCCTGTGTTCCGACTTTTTTCACCGTGGAGAATCAAGATTATGCGACACCCGAAACGTCATGTGCTCAGCCTGCTGGCGCTCAGCGTCAGCCTGTTTTCCTGCGCCAGTTTTGCCGCCACCAAACTGACGCTGGTGGAAGTGATCACCAGCCCTGCGCGTACTGAAATGCTGCAAAAAATGTTAACCGCTTACAAAACGCAGCACCCTGATGTCGAGATCGACGTGGTGTCGCTGCCGTGGGGACAGGCGTTTGAAAAGCTTGGCACCATGATCCAGAGCGGACAATACCCGGATGTGGTGGAAATGCCGGACACCTGGCAAGGGCTGTATGCCAGTAACGGCATGCTGGCTGATCTCGAACCGCGGCTGAAAGGCTGGTCGGGCACGCCGGATCTGACTGACAAAACACTGACCATGGCGCGTTCTTCCGGCGGCACCGCCACCATGATCCCGTACGGTTTTTATCTGCGGGCGATGTTCTGGAACAAAAAACTCTTCCAGCAGGCGGGTCTGACCGAGGCGCCGAAAACCATGGACGAGTTTATGGCGGATGCGAAGAAAATCAGCGCGCTGGGTAACGGCATCAGCGGTTATTGCATGCGCGGCGGCGTCGGCGGCACGAATGCCTGGATGATGTTTATGGCGGCGATGAACGGCTCGCCGGACTTCTTCGACAAAGAGGGCAACAGCACGCTGACCAAACCTGGTGCGATTAAAGGTGCGCAATTCCTGGTGGATATGTACCAGAAGGGTTATGCGCCAAAAGACAGCGTCAACTGGGGCTTTAACGAAATCGTCTCCGGATTCTATTCCGGTAAATGCGCAATGCTCGATCAGGATCCGGACGCGCTGATCGCCATCAAAAACAGCATGAATCCTGACGATTTCTCGGTCGCGCCAATGCCGCTCGGGCCGAACGGCAAAGCCTATCCGACCATCGGTTATACCGGCTGGTCGATGTTCAAACAGGGCAAACATCAGGATCAAAGCTGGGATCTGATTTCCTTCCTCAGTAACAAAGAAAACAACCTCACCTGGTCGAAATTTGTCGGCACCTTACCGATTTATAAGGGCGCAGAGCAGGATGCGTATTACCACGCGCCTCAGTTTGCAGGCTGGTTTGCCGAGCTGAACAGCCCGGATTACATCCCGCTGACTATGCCAACGCACCTCAAAGGCTGGGGCTATTTCAACTCGGTGATTGTGAAAGACAGTTCGCAGGAAACGCTGCTCGGCCAGAACGACACCGAAAGCATGGTGAAAGACTGGGCGAAATACCTGACCAAAGAACAGAAAGCCTGGCTGGCTGCGCAAAAGTAAACCGGATAACTCCGGCGCGAATCTGCTGCCGGAGTTCGATATTCTTCTCAACGGAGACGCGTCATGATGTTGGAAGTTTCACCGCCAGACACCGCTGCCGTGCCGCGCTTCCCGCGTTTGCGGGCGCTGCTGGAACCCTGGGTTTATCTCAGCCCGACGCTGGTGCTGATCGGCCTGTTTATCTTTGTTCCGATGGCCATCGGCATTTCCTATGCTTTTCAGAACATCCAGTTGCTTAACCCTTTCGATACCGGCTGGGTCGGGCTGGATAACTTCCGCACCATGTTTGATGACCGGCATTTCTATGCTGCGCTGCGCCATACCTTCAACTGGACACTGACTTCACTGGTGTTGCAGTTCGCGCTGGGGCTGGGGTTAGCCTTATTGCTCAACCGTGAGTTTCCCGGCCGCCGCTGGGTGCAGGCGCTGGTGTTTCTGCCGTGGGCGGTTCCGGCGTTTCTCTCCGGCCTGACCTGGGCGTGGTTGCTCAATCCGGTGATTGGCGTACTGCCTTACTGGCTGGCTGATCTGCATATCATTTCCGAGCCGTACAATATTCTGTCTGATCCGCAACTGGCGCTGTACGGCCCGGTGGTGGCCAACGTCTGGTTCGGCATTCCGTTTTTCGCCATAACGTTGCTGGCGGCGTTGCAGTCGATTCCGAAAGATTTGTACGAAGCGGCGGCAATGGACGGGGCGACCGGCTGGCAGCAGTTTCGCAAAGTTACACTGCCGTTTCTGGCACCGATGATTGCCATCACGGTGATGCTGCGCACCATCTGGATTGCGAATTTCGCCGACCTGATTGTGGTGATGACTGACGGCGGCCCTGCGAATTCCACCTCGATTCTGTCGAGTTTCATCTTCACCACTGCGTACCGCAAACTCGACTTTGGTTATGCGTCGGCGATGGCGGTGTTCCTGCTGGTGCTGATGACGCTTTACGCGCTGGTTTTACTGCGCATCCGCCATCAGTTGCTGAAATAAGGAGGCTCATATGAACGCATTGTCATTCAACGCGTGGCTGCGCAAGGGCGGACACCGGCTGGGGATTTTGTTTTACCTGGTGTTCGCGCTGTTCCCGATTTACTGGCTGATCAAAATCTCAATCACACCGGACAAACTGCTCTACAGCGAAGGCGTGCGGATGTGGCCGGGTGAGATGACGCTGACACATTTTCAGCGGGTGTTTACGGAAAGCCAGTTTCCACTGTATTTCTTCAACAGTCTGATTGTGTCATTCGGCACGGCATTTCTGACCACGATCATTGCTGCCGGTGCCGGCTTTGCGTTTTCCCGTTTCAGTTTTCGCGGCAAAACGGTGATGGCCGCGCTGCTGCTGTTTACGCAGATGTTCCCGCTGGTGATGATCCTCGCGCCAATTTACAAAGTAATGGCACCGCTCGGCCTGACCAACAGCCTGCTGGGGCTGGTGCTGATTTACACCGCCTTTAACGTCCCTTTTGCCACGTTCCTGATGCAGTCGTTTTTCGACAGCATTCCGAAGGATCTGGAAGAGTCCGCGATGCTGGAAGGGTGCAGCCGCTTTATGGCGCTGCGCAAAGTCATCATCCCGCTGACGTTACCGGGCATGGCGGCAACGTTAGGTTTCGTGTTTACCGCCGCGTGGAGCGAATTGTTGTTCTCGCTGATGCTCATCAACAAAAACGAGGTGATGACGTTCCCGGTTGGCTTACTCAGTTTTGTGTCGAAATTCGCGGTTTCATGGGGCGACATGATGGCGGCGGCCGTGCTGGCGCTCATTCCTGCCTGTCTGTTCTTTGCGTTCATTCAGCGTTACCTGGTTCAGGGGCTGACTGCGGGTGCGGTTAAAGGATAATTTTATGGCTCAGATTACGATTTCCGATCTTCAAAAACGTTACGAAAATGTCGAAGTGTTGCGACATATCAACCTGACCATTAAAGACGGCGAGTTTGTGGTGCTGGTCGGGCCGTCCGGTTGCGGTAAATCGACCCTGCTGCGCACCATCGCCGGGCTGGAACTGGCGACGGCGGGGGACATTCATATTGGTTCGCGTCTGATGAATCAGGTGGCGCCGAAAGACCGTGACATTTCAATGGTATTCCAGAGTTATGCGTTGTATCCGCACATGACCGTGGCGCGCAACATGGGCTTCAGCCTCGAAGTGCAAAAACGCCCGAAAGCGGAGATTGAGGCTGCGGTAAATAAAGCTGCCGATATCCTCGGGCTGACTGCGCTGCTGCATCGCCGCCCGAAAGAGCTTTCCGGCGGGCAGCGTCAGCGGGTGGCAATGGGCAGGGCAATCGTGCGCGAACCGCAGGTGTTTTTGTTCGATGAACCGCTTTCCAACCTGGATGCGCAGTTACGCGGGCAGATGAGGATTGAAATCAAAAGCCTGCATCAGAGAATGAAAAACACCATTGTTTATGTGACGCACGATCAGGTCGAAGCCATGACGCTCGCCGACCGTATCGTGGTGCTTAATCATGGCCTGATCCAGCAGGTCGGCACGCCGCTGGAACTGTACGACACACCGGCCAATAAATTCGTTGCCAGCTTTATCGGGTCGCCTTCAATGAATTTCATCAACGGCACACTGGAACTGGGTGATTCTGCACCGCAGTTACGGATTACGCCGGAATTAACGCTGCCGGTGGATCCTTCAATCATGAATCTGCAAAGTGGTTCAGAGGTGATTTATGGCGTCCGCCCTGAAGCCATTGTGCTGTGCGAAGAGGGTGCGCCGGGCGCCGTGCCGCTGGACATCACGCTGATTGAACCGACCGGTCTGAGCGAACTGATCCACGGTAAATTTGGCCGTGAAAGCCTGAGTGTTTACAGCATGGTGAGATCGGGTGCCGCGCCAGGGGATCGCGTGTGGGTACAGATTGATACTGCACGAATGCAGTTGTTTGAGGGAGATAGCCAGCGGCGGATGGGGAAATTAGGGGAGTAGATTTTGGGTTTGCTCCTCCCCCTGCGAAGGGTGAGGAGCAAACCAGTTAAACCGCTTTCGCCTCAGATAAGCTCATCAGCTTAAAGCCGACACCGACACCGGCAATCAGCATCAAACTGATAAACCCGGTAATCCCGTACCAGCCAAATGAGTGCCAGAAGAATCCGCCTGATGTCCCGGCGACGCTCGACCCTGCGTAATAACTGAAAAGGTATAACGAGGAAGCCTGTCCTTTTGCGCGGCGTGCACGACGCCCGATCCAGCCGCTGGCGACGGAGTGGGCGGCGAAGAACCCGCCGGTAACCAGGATCATACCGATGAAAATCAGCCAGACCGGCGAGAAGGCGGTGATCAAAATCCCCAGCAGCATGAGCGCTGTTGCGCCGATCAGCACCGGGCCGCGGCCATAAACACCGGTCAGCGCACCGGCTTTCGGCGAGCTGTAGGTGCCCATCAGATAGACCACAGAGATAATGCCGACAATCGCCTGGCTCAGATTGTAGGGCGATGAAAGCAGACGGTAACCGATGTAGTTAAACATGGTCACGAAACTCCCCATCAGCAGGAAACCTTCGGCGAAAAGTAGCGGCAAGCCGCTGTCGCGCCAGTGCAGCTTGAAGTTAATCAGCAGCTTGCGTGGTTTCAGCGAGCTTGCCCGGAAATGTTTTGACGGCGGCAGAATGCGCCAGAACATAATTGCCGCCGCGAAAGCGAAGAAACCAACGACGGCAACGGCGATACGCCAGGAGAAGAAATCCGTCAGCACGCCGCTGACTAAACGTCCGCTCATGCCGCCGATAGAATTTCCGCTGATGTATAAGCCCATCGAGAAAGCGACCACGCTCGGGTGGATTTCCTCACTGAGATAAGTCATGGCGACTGCCGCCACGCCGCTCAGCGACAGGCCGATCAGCGCACGCATGATGAGAATGCCATCCCAGCTTTGCATAAAGGAACAGACCAGCGTGCAGCCCGCAGCGAGAAATAACGCCACCACCATTACTGATTTACGCCCGACGGCATCAGAAACTGGCCCGGTGAACAGCAGGCCAATCGCCATTAAACCGGTGGACAACGACAACGACAGGCTGCTGGTGGCCGGTGAAACGCCGAAATCATGCGACAACACCGGCAGAATTGGCTGGACGCAATACAGCAGGGCAAACGTCGCCAGACCCGCTGAAAACAGCGCAAGGGTGACGCGGATAAATTGCGGCGTACCACGTTTGATAAAAGGAGTTTTAAGTCCGGAGCGGGCGACGGGGGTTTCAGGATTTAACTCGTCGTCGTTAACTGAATCACTGGCTGGTGCAGCGGAAATCCGCCGGGAGGTTTTCACTGGAAGTCCTTAATACGGGGGCTGTAAAACTTAATTTTAAAATGTATAAGAATTTTAACGCTGCGAGGTTTATTGTCTAATATATTAATCAGTCAAAAACGATATGTTTAAAGTATCAATCGGGCGAATTAATCCACATCATGAACCACATCGAACTGCGTCATTTACGTTATTTCATCGCTGTTGCCGAGGAACTGCATTTTGGCCGGGCAGCGGAACGTCTGCACATGTCCCAGCCGCCGCTGAGCCAGCAAATTCAGGCGCTGGAAACCCATCTCGGCGCCGCGCTGTTTTACCGCAACAACCGCAGCGTGCGGCTGACGCAGGCGGGACAGGCGTTTCTGCCGGAAGCCCGGCAGATTTTGCAGCGTGTCGGTGAGGCGTCCGCTCAGGCGGCACGCATTCATCGCGGCGAGTCTGGCAATCTGACCCTCGGGCTGACCTCTTCGGCACCGTTTTTACGTCGTGTTTCCCGCACCTTGCACCGTTTTCGTCTGACCTATCCGGATGTCAATATTCGCATTGAGCAGCTCAACAGCAAACAGCAGATCGAACCGTTACTGGAGGGAAAACTGGATCTGGGCATTATGCGTAATGGCGAGTTACCGGAGGAGCTGGAACACCATCTTGTGCTGTCCGAGCCGCTGATTGCTGTGGTGCACAAAGACCATCCGCTGAATGAGCTTAAAGAGGGTGAACTGACTTTTCAGCACCTTGCCGATCAGCCTTTTGTGTTTTTCTCCAAAGATGTCGGCACGTCGCTTTACGACGATATACTCGGCCAGCTCAAAGTGCAGGGGATCACGCCGTATATCACTCAGGAAGTCGGCGAACCGCTGACCATTATCGGCCTGGTCGCGGCCGGTCTCGGGGTGTCAATTTTGCCCGCTTCTTATCTGCGTATTCAGGTTGAAGGGGTGAGGTATTTGCGATTTGGCACACTGCAGGGCACGACAGAGCTTTGGCTGGTGAATCACGCACGGCGTCCTGCGACTGCCGCAGCCCGGGCATTTATGGATTTGTTGTTACACGAAGAATAAGGAGGCGAAGTCAGAAGATGCTGTATTTCCAGTCAATTCTGAGCGTGTTTTCGCGCAATTTGTGCACCAAATCACATAACGAATCAAATAGTTGACGACATATAACAAAAACTCCAACATAGCCCTAATCTTTATTTTGAAGCGCGAAAATAACAGGAGTTCCTTGAGTGATCCCCGACGGGCAACCAGGACATATAGATCAGATAAAACAAACCAATGTCGGTGCTGTGTACCGCCTGATAGATCAGTTTGGTCCTATTTCGCGCATTGAATTGTCAAAAAAAGCACAACTGGCTCCTGCCAGTATCACCAAGATAGTTCGTGAGTTAATCCAGGCGCATCTGGTGCTGGAAACTGAATTTCAGGATCCCGGTAGCCGCGGGCGTCCGGCCATTGGTTTAGCGCTCGATACGCAGGCCTGGCATTATCTTTCAGCACGTATCAGCCTCGGTTCCATTACCCTGGGTCTGCGTGATCTCAGCAGTAAACTGGTGGTAGAAGAAGTCCTCCCGCTGCCGGAACAGGCGTCGCAACCTCTGCTTAAACGTATTATTTCGGAAATCGATCAGTTTTTTATCCGTCATCAGCGCAAACTCGAACGTCTCACCGCCATCGCCATTACCTTACCGGGCATGATCGACGCACGGCGTGGCATTGTGCACCGCATGCCGTTTTATCATGACGTGTTTGATATGCCGCTGGGCGACACGCTGTCTGAGCACACCGGTTTGCCGGTGTATGTGCAGCACGATATCGGTGCCTGGACGCTGGCCGAGTTGCTATACGGTGCCTCCCGGGGCTGTAAAAATGTGGTACAGGTGGTGATTGATCACAACGTCGGAGCCGGGGTGATCACGGGCGGGCGCGTGTTGCACGCGGGCAGCAGCAGTGTGGCGGAAATCGGCCATACGCAGGTCGATCCTTACGGCAAGCGCTGTTATTGCGGCAATCACGGTTGCCTTGAAACTGTCGCCAGCACTGACAGCATTCTTGATCTGGTTCGTCAGCGGTTAAAGGTCCCGGTTCCGGCCAGCTTACTGCATGGTGTGTCGCTGACTATCGAGGCCGTGTGTGATGCAGCAAACCGTGGCGATCAGCTAGCGCGTGATGTGATCATCAGCGTCGGACAAAGCGTTGGACGCATTCTGGCGATCATGGTCAATCTGTTTAATCCGGAGAAAGTGCTGATCGGCTCACCGCTGAATTTATCTCAGGATATTCTCCATCCCGCGATAATGTCCTGTATTCAGCAGCAATCGCTTCCCGCCTATAGCGAAAATATCAAACTTGAATCGACACAATTCTATAATCAGGGAACGATGCCCGGCGCGGCGTTAGTGAAAGATGCGTTATATAGCGGATCCCTGTTAATTAAATTACTGCAAGGCTAATATCCTGCAAAATTGAAGTTACTTCTGCATTGGCTGCATTTGTTCGCCCGAATCCTTGATCTTCGTCAGCGCATCGGGACTTTCTTCCTTGCCGCCCTGTCGTAATTTCCATTAATTGGGATATATCATTAACCTGTGTTCGTAAATAAAAAAATATAAGCCCTCGGCATTAACTGCATGGACAGTCAACAAAACATTGCGCTAACGCAAACCGCTCTCATCCCGCATCGCCTAGACTTTCTGTCGTGACTTTGTCTCTGGCGGTGTGTTCTTACCGGAGACTATCTTTCAATAAGACGGAGAGATCCCGGAGCCTGAATTCCATGTTAACGCACTTTTTCGTCACGGGTACGGATGCCCGTGTAGGTAAAACCATTGTCACACGTGCCTTGCTTCAGGCTTTAGCCGCGCAGGATCGCTGCGTTTTAGGCTATAAACCTATTGCAACAGGCAGCCAGGAGCTGGCCGACGGGGTTCGAAATAAAGATGCGGTAACGCTCCAGCAGTCATCTTCAATTTCTTATCCTTTTAATAAAATAACTCCGCTGGCATTAGCTGATGAAGATATTTATGCCAGCCAGGTCCCTGAAAATGTTTTTGAAATAATGACTAACGGTCTTAATTTCATGCGTAAGGAGGCTGACTCCGTTGTAGTGGAAGGGTGCGACGGCTGGAGAACATTGATCACACCGCATCTTTTATATTCGGACTGGGTCCGCCAGCAAAATATGCCGGTAGTATTAGTGGTAGGTATTCAGGAAGGTTGTGTCAGCCATGCGTTATTAACCGCGCAGGCGATTATTGCGGATGGTTTACCACTGCTTGGTTGGGTGGCGAACCGCATTAATCCCTGTCTGGCTCACTACCAGGAAACGATTGATGCGCTCAGCGTCAATATTTCCGCACCGCTGCTCGGTGAAATTCCGTATTTACCTCGTGCGGAAAGCCGCGATATGGCGAAGTTTATCGACCTGTCCAGCTTTAACCTGGAAATGGTGATTAAAGTATGAGGCTGACGGTTTTTTAAAATTTATCATGGATGGAATTAAGTGCCTGAAAAACAGCAATATTCAAAATTGAACAGCATGTTGCTTAAACGCAAAATGATGAAAGTGATCGACCCTAAATGTGTCGATCAGGAACCCGCTAATCCGTTATATGTTTATGAAGTTATCCGTCAGGCGGCGGGAAATTATAAACTTGTTAATATAATGGATCCTCAACGCACCCTTGTACCAAATGGAGGTGGCTGGGTGTTTGCTATCATGGATGATGCTCCGGGGGCTGTTATTTGCGGCAAGGCAGATTATCAAAATGTCCATGGACATACTTCTCTTACGGGTATCTGTGAACATAAAAAGGGGGGAGTGATAATAGAAAGGGAACGCGGAGTTTATTTCGCTGGTGAGCTCGTATTTAGTGCCGGGCGACTGACGCGCTGGACTAATGGTAGTGGACATTTTGCTCCCTCCCGGTCATTGGCTTTTTCCAACTTATTAGCCCCCGTACGCCTCACTTTACCCATCCATTTATTCAGGCCAGAGGACGCATAATCGCTTTCTCAATAAATCATCTTTTTTTAGTCAACACTTATAACTGATGTTGTCATAATTAAACTGTCCTTAACAGGCGCTGTGTGCAAACCCGGCGCCTCTTTTTTGTCTATAATTTGGTATCTGCCTGCGTGCACTCATCAAAACAATGCTAAAGAAAACAAAGAACATGGCCGTCAATCATCCTGAAGTAAAGTCTGCTGTTAAATCTTCTCACCGACCTCTAATCCTTGCCGCCTGCATGTTGTCGATGTTTATGGCCGCCGTAGAAGTGACCATTGTCGCGACGGCGATGCCAACCATTATTGGCGATCTGGGTGGGTTCTCGCTGCTCGGTTGGGTGTTCGCCGTCTATCTGCTGACGCAGGCGATCAGCGTACCCATCTACGGGCGGCTGGCGGATTTGTATGGTTGCCGGAAAATGTTTTTCATCGGTACCACGCTGTTTCTGATCGGCTCTGTTCTGTGCGGATTCGCCCCTTCGCTTGGCTGGATGATCGGCTTTCGTGCCCTGCAGGGACTGGGTGCAGGGGCAATCACGCCGATAGCCACCACGCTGATTGCCAATGTGTACGGCCCGCAGGAAAGGGCAAAAGCGCAGGGATATTTGTCCAGCGTATGGGGCGTTTCGGCGATTGTCGGCCCGCTGATGGGAGCGTTTATTGTTTCCCATTTCCCGTGGGCGGTGGTGTTTTGGGTGAACGTGCCTGTCGGCCTGGTGGCGATGATCATTCTGGTGAAATACCTGCCGCCGGACGGACAGCGTAAACCACATAAGCTGGATCTGGCCGGTACCGGTTATCTGACCCTTTCTGTCGCGGCCTTACTCCTGGCGCTGTTGCAGGCTGAAGTGCTGGGTTACTGGGCGTTGGCACTGATGGCATTAGCCGTTTGCAGCGCATGGCTGCTTATCCGCCAGGAGCGTAAAACGCCGGAGCCTTTGTTCCCGCTGGCGCTGTGGCAAAGCAAAGTGATTATTGCCGGAAATGTTGGCGGGTTGATCATTGGCGCCACCATGATGGGTATCAGCGCATTTTTGCCAACCTATGTGCAGGGCGTACTCGGCGGAACGCCGTTACAGGCGGGCACCACGCTGGCGCTGATGTCGATTGGCTGGCCGCTGGCGAGCATGTTCAGCAGCCGTCTGATGCAGGCGACTTCATACCGTGCAACGGCGGTCATTGGCGGATTATTGCTGGTCGGCGGAAGTCTGGCGCTGTTGCTGCTTTCGCCATCGTCCGGTTTGTGGATGGCGCGTCTGGCGGCATTTTCGATTGGCGCGGGCATGGGGTTGTGTAATACCACCTTTATTGTCTCGGTGCAAAACAGCGTTGAACCGGCTATCCGCGGCATCGCGACGGCCTCAACACTCTTTACCCGTATGCTGGGTTCCGCCATTGGCACCGCGGTGCTTGGCGCAACGTTGAATCTGAATCTGCAATATCGTCTGCCGCAGGTAAACGATCCGGTACAGCTGTTGATGGAGAAAGCCACCCGCAGCGCAATGGATAGCCAGCAACTGGGTGCTCTGACCGACAGCGTGGCGGCGTCGCTGCACTGGGTATTTGTGGTGTCTGCAGTGATTTCGCTACTGGCAGTCGCCGCCGGTTTGCTGATCCCCTCCGGTGACCGCCCGCACGCTGAACCGCAGCGGGAAAGCTAAGCCGGGGGCCGTTGTTGCAGCCTGACCGCAATCAACATCAGCGTCAGGCTCAGCAGCACTGCAACCGACGCCATCGCCATCCCGTCGCCCACCGAACCCTGTTCAAACTGACGCCAGACATACACCGATACGGTCTGTACGCCCGCCGGTGAAAGCAGCAGGGACGTCACCAGTTCCCGTGACGCCACGGCAAAAACCATCATCATTGATGCCAGCAGGCTCGGAAATACCAGCGGCAGCAGGATCAGACGCAATGTCTGCGCCGCCGTGGCACCGTGCACCCGTGCGGCGGCGTCCAGATTGCCGCCAATCTGCTTCAACGCGGCGCTGACATAACGCACCGGATAAGGCAGCAACAGGCAGCAGTAAGCCAGCAGCAGAATTCCCCAGGTGTTGTACGGCGTCACCGGCCAGAAACTGCGGTTCCAGGCCAGAATCAGACCGACACCCACCACAATCCCCGGCAATGCTGCCGGTAACAGCGATAAACCGTCGATAACCGCCGCACCGCGAATTTTTCGTGCCACTACCAGCCACGAGGCAAGAAAGCCGGTCGCCCCGGCGATCAGCGCGGTACCCAGCGCCAGACTGAGGCTGGTCGACAGCGCACTCAGCGCGTCGCCGTGCGCGGCAAACAGATTACTGAAGTGGCGGAAGGTCAGATTCTGCCACGACAGCCCGCCGGACAACGTGCGGGAAAACGCCGTGGCCAGCGTGGAGACAATCGGCAGTGCGACGGCAATCACTGCCACCGCTGTAAACAACATCAGCACCGGAATTGTCCAGACTCCCGGCGTTTTTTGTTTCACGTCCGCCGGTTTGCCGGTCACGCTTTCCACATTCTTGCCCGCCAGCACTGCACGCTGAACGCTGTACGCACAAAGCGCAATTGCTACCAGCATCAGCGACAGCACTGCCGCGCCGGGCAGGTCGATCGGCCAGTCGGCAAGGCGCTGTTCGATGCCGGTGGTGAGCATCAGAATGCCGCTGCGCGAACCCAGCGCGCCGGGCACGCCGTATTCTTCAATCGACAGCGTAAACGCCAGTAACAAACTGGAGGCCATTGCCGGTAACGCCATGGGTAAAGTGATGCGCAAAAATGCCCGCCACGGACCCGCACCATGAATACGCGCAACATCTGCCAGACGACTGCCGCTGGCGGCCATGCTGCGCGATACCGCGAAATACACGACCGGAAACACATTCAGCGTCATCACCATCACCATGCCCGGCAGCGAAAACAAAAAATCATTCAGATGCAGCCACGGCAGCAGTTGCTGGACATAACCGTGGGTCTGTAACGCCATCATCCATGACAGCGCGGCAATATACGGCGGTAAAAGGAAGGGCACCAGAAACAGGATGTCCCACAGCGCGGCGGCGGGTAGCACGAACAGGCCGCGCAAGGCACCTAATGGAATGCCAATCAGGCCGCTGCATATCGCCACGCCCAGACCGACTTTTAATGTTGTCGCGAACAGTTCACGTAACTGAGGTTCTTGGAAAACACGATAAAATGCACTGAACGGTGCCGAATAACTGCCGGCATCCAGATGCGGAAAGACCGCCTGTAAAATCACAAAACTGACCGGCACCGCGACCAGCAGTAACAGCGCAATGCCCGTCATGCCCGGCAGGAAAGCATTTCTATTCATTGATTAAATCTCAGAAGCGGGCTGCTTTTTCAAACAGCCCGGGAAGGGATTATTGCTGTCCGAACAGTTTCGCGAAGCGGTCGAGAACGTCTTTACGTGATGCGGAAGCCTGTGATGCTTCCGGTAATAATTTCAGCGATTTAAACAGCGGGCGTTTGGCGTCGATATCCGTACGGGCCGGCATCAGCCAGGCATCGGCGACCAGTTTCTGGCCTTCAGGCGACAGCGCGTAATCGATAAAGGCTTTGGCTTCTTTGGGCTGCTGGCTGGATTTGAGGATCATCATCGGGCGCGGGGCGATAACCGTTCCGCTGCTCGGGAAAATCACTTTGACCGATTCACCGTCCTGCATACTGGCGTAAGACACATAATCAACCGCGCCAAATACCGCAGCTTTCGCGCCCTGTAAGACCGGCGTCAGCGCCTGTGCGTTGGGTCCGGCGATAATCATGCCGTTGGCTTTCAGATCCTCAAACAGTTTCCAGGCCTGTTGCGCGTGGGCATTTTGTAGACCGATCAGCAAATCCAGAGACGCCCCGGAGAGAGACGGATCCGGCGTGGTCACTTTGTCTTTGAATTCCGGTTTGGCTAAATCGCCCCAGTCTTTAGGCTCGGTCGTCCCACTTTTTGTGTTCCAGACGATGCCCAGTGCGGAAATACCCTGAGCGACGTAATAGGGGGTTTTAAACTGCGCGGGAACCTGTGCCGCATTGGGGCTTTGGTATTCAAGCAACCAGCCACGTTGTTCGAGATCGGTTGCGGTATCCCAGGATGCTGAGATAAGTATATCGGCCCGCGGGTTGGCCTGTTCGGCTTCCAGGCGAGCCATCACTTTGCCGGTTGTTGCCTGGAACACATCGACTTTTACGCCGGTTTGTTTTTCATAGCCTGCCGCCAGTTTTTTTGCCAGCGAGCCCGGCCCGGCGGTGTAGAGCGTCAGTGCCTGAGCGTTGCCTGCCGCCATTGCGAGAGAAAGAGTCATTGCTGTCATTACGCCTGTTTTGGTACGGGAAAACGTTTTGGAGGTTTTGTTGTGTGTGCGGGTCATCATTTTCATTCCATCAAAGGTTAAGCAACAAAAGGTGAAACAACGGAAGGGTCAATCTGGTCAATGCTGGCGATCGCGCCTTTGTCCATGCGCGCAATGCGGTGAGCGAGTGCGTGAGCCTCGTGCTGATCGTGGGTGACATACACCGCCGTGGTGCCGAGCTGGCGCAACAATGTTGCCATTTCCTCGCACAGGCTTTCCCGCAGGTCGCGGTCAAGATTCGACAGCGGCTCGTCGAACAGCAAAATGCGTGGCTCAGCCACAATGGCGCGGGCGAGGGCCACACGCTGTTGCTGACCGCCGGAAAGTTCGGCAGGGCGGCGGGAGACAAAATCCGCCAGTCCGACGCGCTCCAGCGCCGCCATCACTTTCTCCTGCTGTATCGCACCGCGGATGCCGCGCATCTGCAACGGAAACGCGACGTTCTGGCGCACGGTCATGTGCGGCCACAGGGCATAATCCTGAAAGGCCATGCCGAGATTGCGTTTTTCCGGTGGCAGACTGATTTTCCCGCTGGCGACAGTGACACCATCAAAGCTGATTTGTCCTGACGCAGGATGGAGTAATCCCGCCAGCATTTTCAGCAGAGTACTTTTTCCGCAGCCGGAAGGGCCAAGCAGGGCGAGGATCGTGCCTTCCGGCACGGATAAATTGACGTGATTGAGTACCGGGTTGCTCCCAAAGAAATGGGACACCTGATGGACAGAGATCGCGGGGGGAGAAGACATGCGCGAAGGCGCATTCCCGCTGGCTGTAGCTGGAATGATCATGGTTGGTACTATCCTCTTTGGGACTTATTAGTGCAGGTGAGGGTAAAGGGGGAATGTGACGGACGGATGACAGTTTCTGTTCGTTCTTGTCGGGGATGCTTAAGAAATGTGAAGACTGGCTGGGGCGACTCCCTCCCCTGCGAAGGGGAGGGTTGGGGTGGGGTATTAAGGAAAAATCAAAGACTTGAAGTGTACTTTGACAGCGTGTTTGGCTTTAAAACCCCCTCCCGGCCTCCCCCTTCGCAGGGGGAGGAGCAAAGAAAAAACTGCTCTTTGAAGTGGGAGGAGCAAACAAATCAGCGACTGCAAAGTTTGTAATAAACTTCATTCCACCGGATCTGATTCTTGAAGTCCGGCAACGTCGTGTCGTTATCGATCACCAGCAATTCAATCCCGGAAAATTCTGCATACAACCGCAGCGCGTCAATATCCAGTGCCTGAGAGAACACGGTATGGTGCGCGCCGCCGCCGAGGATCCACGCTTCTGCCGCTGTTGCTAGTGATGGCTGGGCTTTCCAGATAGCGCGCGCAACCGGCAGTTTTGGCAGCGGGTGTGGCTGTTCGATGGTATCCACCAGATTGACCAGCAGACGGAAGCGGTCGCCCATGTCGATGACGCTGGCATTGACCGCCGGACCTGCCGGTGTGGAGAAAATCAGACGCGCCGGATCCGCTTTACCGCCTATGCCGAGATATTGCGCATCGAGCAGCGGCTTCTCTTCTTTGGCAATCGACGGACACACTTCCAGCATGTGCGAGCCCACAACCAGATCACTGCCTGGTTTGAAGTGGTAGGTGTAATCCTCCATGAAAGAAGTGCCGCCTTTCAGACCGCTGGCCATGACTTTCATGATGCGCAGCAGGGCAGACGTTTTCCAGTCACCTTCGCCACCAAAGCCGTAGCCTTTCTGCATCAGACGCTGGACTGCCAGCCCGGGCAGTTGTTTCATGCCGTGCAGATCTTCAAAGTTGGTCGTGAATGCCCCGAATTTACCTTGTTCGAGGAAACGGGTCATACCAAGTTCAATTTTGGCAGCATCCAGCAGGTTTTCACGACGTTCGCCGTTAATTTTTACCGCATCCGTCAGGCGATAGGTGGCTTCATATTCTTCCACCAGCGTATCGATGTCGCCTTTGCTGACTTCGTTGATTACGCTGACCAAATCACCAATTCCGTAGGCACTGATGCTGTAGCCGAACTGGATTTGAGCGGCAACTTTATCGCCTTCGGTGACAGCAACTTCACGCATATTATCGCCAAAACGTGCCACTTTCAGGTGCTGGCTTTCGTTTTTGGCGGCAGCAACGCGCATCCACTGGGCGATACGGCGGTGAGATTCACCGTCCTGCCAGTGACCGGCTACCACGGTGTGTTGCTGACGCATACGGGCACCGATGAAGCCGAATTCACGGCCACCGTGCGCGGTCTGGTTCAGGTTCATGAAGTCCATGTCCATGGTTTCCCATGGGATTTCAGCATTGAATTGCGTATGGAACTGCATCAGCGGCTTATGCAGGATGCTCAGCCCGGCAATCCACATTTTGGCCGGCGAGAAGGTATGCAGCCAGGTGATGATGCCCACGCAGGCGTTGTCATAGTTGGCTTCACGGCACAATGCGGTGATTTCGTCCGGCGTGGTCACCAGCGGTTTGAGCACCAGTTTTATCGGCAAACCGGCTTCGCTGTTCAGGCTACTGACCACCTTCTCGGCGTTCTCTTTTACCTGACGTAATGCCTGCGGACCGTACAGATGCTGACTGCCAATGGCGAACCACACTTCGAGATGTTTAAACGCGTCCATTTATTACTCCTGAATATCGGATAGATGAAATACGGGTTAATGCGCCGGTTTCGCTGCAAACAGCGGTTCAGTCGTGGCACACCATTGCTGATAACGTTCGTACAGGCGCTGATATTGCGCGACGCGCTGCGGATCCGGCGTCAGCGTACGTTCGATGCTGCAGGCCATTTTTTCCTGTGCGGCAGGAACATCTTTGAACTCCCCGGCAGCGACGGCGGCGAAAATCGCGGCACCCAGGGCGCAGCACTGATCGGAAGCGACAATTTGCAACGGACGGTTCATCACATCGGCGCAAACCTGCATGATGACCGGCGATTTACGCGCGATGCCCCCGAGCGTCAGCACGTTTTCCACCGGAATATCCTGCTGTTCGAAACATTCCATGATGGCGCGCGCGCCAAAAGCGGTCGCTGCGATAAAGCCGCCGAACAGTTCAGGTGCTTCTGTGCCCAGATTGATATCGGTAATGACACCTTTCAGGCGCTGGTTGGCAAACGGTGTACGGCGGCCGTTAAACCAGTCGAGCACCAGCGGCAGATGATCCAGTTTCGGATGAGCGGCCCAGGCCACAGTGAGATCGGTCAGCAGATTTTTTTGCAGGCTGGTCAGTTGCGGTGCCATTTCCGGATGGGCTTTGGCGGCCTGAATCAGCGGCCAGCTCAGCAGACGGCTGAACCAGGCGTACATGTCGCCGAAAGCGGATTGTCCGGCTTCCATCCCGATCATGTCCGGCACGACGCTGCCTTCCACCTGTCCGCAGATCCCGGCGATAGCACGGTCGTTTACGCGTTCTTTATCGGCGATCAGGATGTCGCAGGTAGAGGTGCCGATCACTTTGACCAGCGTATAAGGCTGTGCGCCCGCGCCGACTGCCCCCATATGGCAGTCGAATGCGCCGCCCGAAAGCACCACACTGGCGGGTAAGCCAAGACGTTCTGCCCATTCAGGTGTCAGTGTGCCAACAGCCTGTTCGGCGGTGACGGTGTCGGTAAACAGCGGATAGGGCAGATGTTCAACCAGCAGCGGATCGAGGGCGGCAAAGAACGCTTTTGGTGGCAGGCCGCCCCATGACGGATGCCAGAGCATTTTGTGTCCGGCGCTGCAACGTCCGCGCACCACTTTATCCGGCGCGGTGGTGCCGGAAAGCAGGGCGGGCACCCAGTCGCACAATTCAACCCATGACGCGGCTGCTTGTTTAACCGCAGCATCAGCACGGGAAACGTGCAGGATTTTCGCCCAGAACCATTCTGAGGAATAAACGCCGCCGATATAGCGGGAATAGTCGGGGAAATCGCCGCTGCGACACAGACGGTTGATCTCTTCCGCTTCTTCTATTGCCGTGTGATCTTTCCAGAGCACAAACATGGCATTCGGGTTTTCGGCAAATTCCGCTTTCAGCGCCAGAATGTTGCCTTCCTCATCGACAGGGGCCGGGGTTGAGCCGGTGGAATCGACGCCGATACCCACCACGCGCGCAGCCCGCTCGCTGCCCAGCCGTTGCACTACGTTTTTAATCGCCTGTTCCATTGCCTCTATATAGTCGAGCGGGTGATGGCGGAACTGATTTATTGCCGCATCACAATAGCGACCTTCATTCCAGCGCGGATAATAAACCACATCGGTTTCCATCTCGGCACCGGTCTGACAATCCACAGCCAGGGCACGGACGGAATCGCTGCCAAAATCAAGACCAAGAGCAATCGCACCTTGCGTCATTCTTTCTCACTCCTTCAGGTTTGCCGTAGTCATTACGGCGGCGAATCGAATTGCTCTAACAGTAGGAGGATGCAAAAAAGTGAGTGAGGAGGCGTTAGCTGGAAGTATGCACAAATCTGCTCCCAATGATGTTTCTGTGAGGTTGGTCAAATGTTAGCGTTTGGCTAAAATCGCTATATCTATGCACAAACCTGCTGTTTTCCCGCCGTGTGATAGCGCTCTACATTCCGCTGCAAAATTACCGCTAAAACTTAACCCGTCTTACAAGAGAGTGTGACGCAAATCCTCTATAAACTGGACTTCGCCGCACTTTCACTTTGTTTCTTTACGCTACTGATAACGTTTTCACGATTGCGGCAAACCACCAGATTTAAGACTGTGATTGTGAAAAACAACAATAAAAGTCGGAGAACATCATGCATAAATTCACTAAGGCATTAGCGGCGGTCGGGTTAGCTGCCCTTATGTCACATTCAGCTATGGCAGCCGAGAATCCGAAGCTGGGCTTCCTGGTTAAACAACCGGAAGAGCCGTGGTTCCAGACTGAATGGCGGTTCGCAGATAAAGCCGGTAAGGATCTCCACTTCGACGTCATTAAAATCGCCGTGCCGGATGGTGAAAAAACGTTGAATGCAATCGACAGCCTGGCGGCCAACGGCGCGAAAGGTTTTGTCATCTGTACGCCGGATCCGCGTCTCGGCCCTGCCATCATGGCGAAAGCGCGCAGCTATGACATGAAAGTGATCCAGGTGGATGACCAGTTTGTGAATGCCAAAGGCAAGCCAATGGAAGAAGTGCCATTAGTCATGATGGCCGCGACCAAAATCGGCGAACGTCAGGGGCAGGAACTGTACAAAGAAATGCAAAAACGTGGCTGGAAAGTCGCTGATACCGGCGTGATGGCCATTACTGCCGATGAACTCGATACGGCGCGCCGCCGCACCTCCGGTTCAATGGAGGCACTGAAAGCTGCCGGTTTCCCGGAAAAACAAATCTACAAAGTCCCGACTAAATCTAACGACATCCCGGGCGCACTGGATGCCGGTAACTCCCTGCTGGTGCAACATCCTGAAGTGAAAAACTGGCTGATCATCGGCATGAACGACAACACCGTATTGGGTGGCGTGCGTGCAACCGAAGGTCAGGGCTTTAAAGCGGCTAACGTGATCGGCATCGGCATCAACGGTGTGGATGCAGTGAATGAGTTGTCAAAAAGCGCCCAGACTGGCTTCTACGGTTCCCTGTTACCTAGCCCGGATATCCACGGTTACAAAAGTATCCAGATGCTGAATGAATGGGTTACCAAAGGCGTTGAACCACCGAAATTTACCGAAGTGACGGATGTTGTCCTGATTACCCGCGACAACTTCAAAGAAGAGCTGAAGAAGAAAGGTCTTATGTGATCTTCAGATGTGGTTGAAACAAGCAATACCCCTAAATAATTCGAGTTGCAGGAAGGCGGCAAGTGAGCGAGTCCCGATGAGCTTACATAAGTAAGTGATTCGGGTGAGTAAGCGTAGCCAACGCATCTGCGACTTGAAGTATGAAGGGGAGAGACGCTGCTGCAGAACGGACGACAGTTTTAAATAGTTTGAACTGTTTTCTGCTTTGCAGTGGCGTGCATCCATACTTACTCAACTTCCAGGTAGCCACTATGACTCAGCAATCTTTCGATAATAAGACGCCTTTGCTGACACCGTCACTGACGGAGTTTGATGCGGCCAGGCCGTATCTGGAATTCCATGACATTGGCAAAACTTTTCCGGGCGTGAAAGCGCTGGACGGTATTTCATTCAATTGTTACGCCGGACAAATTCATGCGCTGATGGGCGAAAACGGAGCGGGGAAATCCACCCTGCTGAAGATCCTCAGCGGGAACTATCAGCCTTCCCAGGGCAATATTCATATCAAAGGCCAGCCGGTCGCGTTCAGCCATACCACGGATGCGCTCGATGCCGGTGTGGCGATCATTTATCAGGAACTCCATCTGGTGCCGGAAATGACGGTAGCAGAGAACATTTATCTCGGGCAGTTGCCGAGCAAACACGGTTTTGTAAACCGTAAATTGCTGCGTTACGAAGCCAAACTTCAGCTTGAACATCTCGGGCTGGATATCGACCCCGATACACCGCTGAAATATCTCTCCATCGGCCAGTGGCAGATGGTGGAAATTGCCAAGGCGCTGGCGCGGAATGCCAAAATTATTGCATTCGATGAACCTACCAGTTCGCTTTCTGCACGCGAAATTGAACAATTGTTCCGTGTTATCCGTGAGTTACGGGCGGAAGGGCGTGTGATTTTATATGTCTCACATCGTATGGAAGAGATCTTTGCATTAAGTGACGCCGTCACCGTTTTCAAAGACGGACGTTACGTTCGCACCTTTGACGACATGACGCAGGTGGATAACAGCAAGCTGGTGCAGGCGATGGTTGGCCGTAATCTCGATGACATTTACGGTTACGCGCCACGTCCGCACGGCAAAATTCGCCTTGAACTGGATGAGGTGAAAGCACCGGGCGTGAGAACGCCGGTCAGCCTGACGGTACGTCAGGGCGAAATCGTCGGCCTGTTCGGGCTGGTGGGTGCAGGGCGCAGTGAGCTGATGAAAGGATTATTTGGTGGTACGCGTATTACCGGCGGTACCGTCCGGCTGGACGGTGTAGCGCTGAATATTCGTAAACCGGCAGATGCGATCCGCCAGGGCATCATGTTGTGCCCGGAAGACCGCAAAGCTGACGGCATTATTCCTGTGCACTCGGTGCGCGACAACATCAACATCAGCGCCCGTCGCAAAACGGTGAAAGCAGGGTGCCTGATCAACAACGCCTGGGAAGCGAAAAATGCGCGTAAACATATCGATGCGCTGAATATCAAAACCCCCAGCGACCAGCAACTGATCATGAACCTTTCAGGGGGTAATCAGCAAAAAGCCATTCTGGGCCGCTGGTTGTCGGAAGAAATGAAAGTCATTTTGCTGGATGAACCAACGCGGGGTATCGACGTTGGCGCCAAGCATGAAATTTATAATGTGATTTATTCACTGGCAAAACAAGGCATTGCGGTGCTGTTTGCGTCCAGTGATTTACCGGAAGTGCTGGGTCTGGCCGACAGGGTGGTGGTGATGCGCGAAGGCGCAATCTCCGGCGAACTGTTGCATGACGACGCCACCGAAGAAAAAGCGCTGGGGCTCGCTATGTTGCGCACGCCAGTTCTTGATTCTGCCCATGACGCTGCCTGACTGAGGAGCAAAAATATTATGTCGAGTATGACAACCAATTCAGCCAAACCGGATCAACCTTCAGCAGCCTCACGCGGCGGCCAGGGTCTGATGCGTATCTGGGACAGTTACGGCATGTTAGTGGTGTTCGCCGTGCTGTTTATCGCCTGTACCATTTTCGTGCCAAACTTCAGTTCTTTCATCAACATGAAAGGGTTGGGGCTGGCGATTTCGATGTCCGGCATGGTGGCCTGCGGGATGCTGTTCTGTCTGGCTTCCGGTGACTTCGATCTGTCTGTTGCATCGGTGATTGCCTGTGCGGGCGTCACCACCGCCGTGGTGATCAACATGACCGAAAGCCTGTGGATCGGCGTTGCTGCCGGTTTACTGCTCGGGATGCTGACCGGTTTGCTCAACGGTTTTGTTATCGCCCGTCTGAAAATCAATGCGCTGATCACCACGCTTGCCACTATGCAGATTGTGCGCGGTCTTGCGTACATCATTTCTGACGGTAAAGCGGTGGGCATCGAAGACGAACGTTTCTTCACCCTCGGTTATGCCAACTGGCTGGGGCTGCCTGCACCTATCTGGCTGACGGTCGGCTGTCTGATCATCTTTGGTCTGTTGCTGAACAAAACTACCTTCGGGCGTAACACGCTGGCGATTGGCGGTAATGAAGATGCGGCGCGTCTGGCCGGTGTGCCGGTGGTGCGAACGAAAATCATCATCTTCGTGCTGTCCGGGCTGGTATCAGCGGCGGCGGGGATCATTCTGGCGTCACGTATGACCAGCGGCCAGCCGATGACCTCACTGGGCTTCGAGCTGATCGTTATCTCTGCCTGCGTACTGGGTGGCGTTTCCCTGAAAGGCGGTATCGGTAAAATTTCCTATGTGGTGTCCGGGATCCTCATTCTGGGTACCGTGGAAAATGCCATGAACCTGCTGAACATTTCTCCGTTCTCGCAATATGTGGTTCGTGGCTTGATCCTGCTGGCGGCAGTTATCTTCGACCGCTACAAACAGAAAGCGAAAAAGACCGTTTAATCTGGTTTTGTGATAACGCTTTCACGCAATCATCACGCGGCATTTAACGCTATTACGGGTTAAATGCCGAAAAAACGCGTGGTTGTTCACAATTTAGCAACCTTTACTGGCAGCGTTTTCACTGCCGATTAGAATAGATGAAAAGTCCATAGTCCAGTGAAGTTTCAGGAGGTTCGATGTATCACCGTATGATTCAGGATCAGCAGCAAAATCCGCTGTTACCGGGTTACAGTTTCAATGCCTATCTGGTCGCCGGTATGACACCTATCCTTGCTGACGGGCCACTGGATTTCGCCATCGACCGTCCGGGTGGAATGAAAGGCTACATTCTTAATTTGACGGTGAAGGGGCAGGGTAAAGTCTTCGACGGCGAAGACACGTTCTACTGCAATCCCGGTGATCTGCTGTTATTCCCACCGAAAGCCCGCCATCTTTACAGTCGTTCTGCCAACGCCGACTCCTGGTATCATCGCTGGGTGTATTTCCGCCCGCGCGCCTACTGGGCAGACTGGCTGGAATGGCACACCAAAACCCGCGATGTCGGGCGTCTTTCTTTACCGAATAATACCTTGTTGCTGGAATTTGACCGTCTGTTTGCCAACATCGAACAAACGCAAAAATCGGGGCGACGTTTTTGCGAAGAGCTGGGGATGAATCTGCTGGAACGTCTGTTGCTGCGAGCCATGGAAGAAGATCCGCAGAGTCCGCAGAAAATCATGGACCCACGTGTCATCGAAGCCTGCCAGTTTATTACCGGCAATCTGGCGGGTGAGCTGCGTATCGATGAAGTCGCGCGCCATGTTTGCCTCTCACCATCGCGGCTGGCGCATTTATTCCGCGAACAGGTCGGGATCAACATCCTGCGCTGGCGCGAAGATCAGCGGGTGATCCGCGCCAAACTTTTATTACAGACGACGCAGGAATCCATCGCGACGATTGGCCGCGTGGTGGGATATGACGATCAGTTGTATTTCTCGCGGGTCTTCCGTAAACGGGTGGGGGTCAGCCCGAGTGATTTCCGCCGCCGGAGTGTGGAGATTAACTATCCGGCCAAGCCGTATAAATCACATCCGTGGCCTGAGCATGAAAATGCCGTGGCGTATCATTTTTGAGTTTTTGCCTTGCTCTTCTCCCATAGCAGGGGAAAGTCAAAGCACTGAACTGCTCCCTCCCCTGCGAAGGGGAGGGTTGGGGTGGGGTATTAAGGTCAAATAAATAAGTTGAAGTTTGCTTTGGTATAGGTGTTAGCCTTTAAAACCCCCTCCCGTCCTCCCCCTTCGCAGGGGGAGGTGCAAAATTATTGATTAAAAAAACTCTGTTTCAAAGCCCGCTCCACACCCCGCAGTTCTGCCAGTCCCCGCAGACGTCCAATCGCCGAATACCCCGGATTGGTTTTCTTATGCAAATCATCCAGCATCTGATGGCCGTGATCCGGACGCATCGGGATAGCGCGCAGATTGCCAGCGCGGCGACGTGTTTGTTCTTCCGTCAGAATCGCTTTGATAACCGCCACCATATCCACATCACCATCTAAATGATCGGCTTCATGGAAGCTTTCCGGCACGTCTTCGCGCTGGGTGGCGCGCAGATGGATGAAGTGCACGCGGTCGGCGTAAGTGGTCATCATTTTCACCAGGTCATTATCTTCACGCACGCCGTAAGAACCGGTGCAGAAGCAAAAACCGTTGTGGATACTGTCGACCGTTTCTTTCAACCACTGCATATCTTCAATGGTGGAGATAATACGCGGCAGGCCGAGAATAGGGCGCGGTGGATCGTCCGGGTGAACTGCCAGACTTAAACCGCATTGCTCGGCAACCGGCACAATGCTGCGCAGGAAATGCGCCATGTTTTCGCGCAGTTTGGCTTTGTCGATACCGTCGTAAGTCGCCAGACGCGCACGGAACTGGTCCAGCGTGTAGCCTTCTTCCGCACCCGGTAAACCGGCAATGATGTTAGACACCAGCTGATCTTTCTCCGCCTGCGTCATCGCCGCAAAGTATTCGGCTGCCTGTTTTTGCTCATCCGCGCTGTAATAAGACGTCGCGCCTTCGCGTTTCAGCAGATGCAATTCAAAGGCCGCAAATGCGATATGGTCAAAGCGCAGGGCGCGTGAACCGTCCGGCAGCAGATAGCCGAGGTCCGTGCGTGTCCAGTCGAGAACCGGCATGAAGTTATAGCAGACCGTATAGATGCCGCATTCCGCCAGATTACGGATAGATTGCTGATAGTTAGCAATGTGCTTTTCAACATCTCCGCTGCGGGTTTTGATTTCCTCATGCACCGGAATGCTTTCCACTACGGACCACACCAGACCTTTGGCTTCAATTATCGCCTTACGTTTCTTTATCTCTTCTACCGGCCAGACTTCACCGTTAGGAATATGGTGCAGGGCGGTAACCACGCCGGTTGCGCCAGCCTGACGCACATCATCAAGTGAAACCGGATCGTTCGGGCCGTACCAACGCCATGTCTGTTCCATGTGTTTTCCTTAAAATTGTTAACTGACTGTCTGAATGTAGTTGACGCAGGGCCGGTGATAAGTTCAATCTTAATGCGCGGTCTGGTCAGGTGGTCTGCTGGTCAGGCCATCAGACCGACATATGATTCAGCATCAAACCGAACATTAATGTGACCGGGATAACAGATCTGGGATTCAGCATGAACACGGAGAAAATAATGGCATTACCCACCCTTAAAGTTGAACGGCTGTATCGCCAGATTTCTAATGTATTGATTAACTGCATTAATACCGGACAGTTTGCCCCGGGCGCGATGATCCCGTCTGAACGGGATTTGTCTAAACAACTTGGCGTCAGTCGTTCATCTATCCGTGAGGCATTGATTGCGCTGGAGATCACCGGCTGGGTGGAAATCCGTACCGGCAACGGCGTGTACGTCAGCGACCCGTTGCCGCAGGCCACACCTGCGGTGCAAACAGTAAGTACCGAAGAGGAATTCAGCCTGCAATCGCTGGTGAAAGCGCGTCAGGTTTATGAATCGATGACAGCAGAACTGGCGGCGATTAACGGCACCGACGAACAGCGTGAAAAACTGAGAGCTATCGCCAGGGAATTAAACGAACTGAATGCCAATAACGACGCTTTTCTCGAAGCTGACCGCCGTTTCCATATGATGATCAGCGAAATGACCGGCAACGAAGTGCTGCACGATATGATGGGATATTTGTGGGATAAACGTCGTTCACGTCGGTTTATGCGTCTGGAGAGTCATTACACCGAAGTGGATTTTGCCCGTGAAATGAATGCCGATCATCAGGGGATTTTAGACGCGATTCTGGCGCAGGATGGCGCAGGGGCGAAGGCAAGAATGAGCCGGCATTTACAGCATGTGTATGACCAGTTATTTGCGGAATAAATGCAGAAAGACGGACAACTCCCTCCCCTGCGAAGGGGAGGGTTGGGGTGGGGTATTAAGGTCAAAATCTAAACCTGAGGTTTACTCTTACCCGGTTCTAGCCCTTAAAACCCCCTCCCGTCCTCCCCCTTCGCAGGGGGAGGAGCAAACCAAAACCTTGCTTACCGGTTTCATTCAGCTCGGATACGGCACCCATCCCCCGCCATTCAGGCGAATATAGATTTTCCCCTGATATTCCATCACCACTGAGTTCTCATTTTCAGATACCAGCGGCGTTTGTGGCAGGTTCGAACCGAAGGTTTTCCAGTCCATCGTCGGGCTGGTAAACACTTTGCCATCGACTGCGCGGGCGACCATTTCTGAAATCGCCTGATAGCTGCTCTGGCCGTCAATTTTCATTGGTGATGGCGCGTGCGGTGCCTGCATCCCAAAGAATTTCACCCCGACAGGAATGTGGGTAATGCCCGGACTCGGGATATCACGCAGACCCGAGATTTGCATCTTGTCGCCCACCAGCGCGGCGCCGTGTTCAGGCACCACCACCAGCATCACTTTGCGGCCGGATTTATCCAGCTGATCCATAAAGATATTCAGCTGATTCAGCAGAGTTTGCGCACGGTTATGATAATCCGCGCCCTTATTGCTGCCCACGTAACGGTTGCCGTCATGCAGCGGAATCAGGTTAAAGAAGGTTGCGGTGCGTGCGGTACCGGCTTTCTCCTGATTCTCCAGCCAGCGGGAGAACAGTTGTCCGTCGTTGAAAATCGGTGAGCCATCAAAGGACGTCAGCTCATAACCCAGACCGGCCTGGGACATCAGCGGAACTTTCATGTCAGCATCATCACGCAGGTTACCGATGTAATTACCGAACACACCCGTATGGTCCATTGCCAGCTGAGGCGTGAAGCCCAGACGCGCGAGATCGTCAAACAGATAACACTGCTGACCGGCTGGCTGATACAAATCATGATGAGATGTCTGACCGCAACTGGCGCGCAGCAGGCGGATGGATGCCGGGCCGCTGTAGGCTGTGGCTGAATTGAAATTGCTGAACACAAAATCAAAACGCGACCACAGCGGTGAATTCGAAAGATTCACGGCGTCCAGATCTGACCAGGCCAGCGAACAGATGTTGATCACCAGCAGGTCAAACGGCTGTGCATCGGCAGGAAGTGCGTCGGGGAACTTCGTCGCCTTACGCCGTTCGTTTTGGTAGAACTGCTCTAAATAAGCGTTCAGGTTGGCATTGGTTGGCGGGCCGTTCACGGTGTTATCAGTGGCTGATGGCGCAACGGTCACTGGTGTCGTTACGGCATTTTGGGCGATAGCCGGTGGCGGCGAATGTGCGAAAAACGGTGTGATCAGCCCGCTGAGGTTAAGCCACAGCAGCGCAATGACGGTAAACGTGGTCAGCCGGATCCACTGGGATATAAACAGATAACCGACCAGCAAAGCGAAACCGATGGCAATCCACTGCCAGTTGATAAAGCGATCGGCCAGTTCGAGCAGATAACTGAAACTGAAGCCTGCTACATCCGCCCCCTGATTGACAATTGAACGCCAGCCGGGCAGCCAGGTATCGTGATACAGCAACGCCAGCCCGAAAGGCAGGGCAATCCACTGTCTCCAGCGGTGCAGGCGCAGCGAACGTAACGGGAATAGCAACACGGCGGCAAAGACGACATTGCTCAGGGCATCAAAATTCAGATAACCCTGTGAAAGCAGAACAAATTTGAGTAAAAAATAATAGTTCCAGGCACCGAGGCCGCGCCAGGATTGCCAGATCCGCAAACGCGGCGAAGAAGATTGCGATTCGTTCATAGTGAAGTTTTGGATTTTCCTGTAGCCGCAGAAGTTTCAGGCAAAGTAGCGGAGCGTTTGCGGTTCTTATTGATGCTGCTGATGGTCATGGGGGTTAAATAACGCGGCGACAGAAATCGCGTCGCAAAGCGGTTTTTCCAGCGCGGCAAACGGCTACGCAGGGCATATCCCAGCGGGATAAAAATCACCGCCGCCAGAATAAAGATTTCGATAATATCCTGAATATCCATCTCTTTTACTCCCGCGCCTGAATAACTGGCGTATCGCTCACGGCCAGCGTGATGGGAACGGGCTGATGAACCTGGGCACGTTTTAAAGGTTCAGTTTTATGCGCCACAAAAGGCTGCGCTTCAGACACCGGATTTGCCATCGGCGGCCTGGCGGCCAGACGCAAAACTTCCGTGCGGATATCCAGCTCCTGACTCCAGAACGTCTGGCTGGTGAACACTTCTTTGACCGGCAGATTAAACAGAAACGCCAGCACATTTTCGACGTCGCTGACCTGACAGTTCGACAGGAAAAGATACAGATGACGTCCGGTAACGGTCAGAATATCGCCGTCGCGGCGCAGCGAACACAAAGACATCGCCTGCTGCGGGCTGATCCCGGCGGCAGGGCGCAGCGAAATTAAAATGCCCCGGGATTCCGTCGCCAGCGCGGCGTGATTCCAGATATCGTGCATGACTTCGCAGAAAACCGGCAGTGGCAGATAACCCTTATGATGCGTGGGCAGGCGGCTGTCGAGCAGCAGCCCGATATCATCCGGCACATGGCGGGTATAAGTGAGATTTTGCAGGTCATCGAGCAAGGTCAGAAAGTTGGAGAGGCGCGCTGCTTGTGGCACAACCAGATTCGCACCACAGGCCTGGAGCAGACGCTGATCGACATAGCGCAAAGAAGAATTCATTTCGCGCACGACAATTTTTAAACCATTGCCACGCTGCATGCGTAAACGATGAACCTGACGGGCCAGCACTTCCACTTCGTCATTACCGGTGAGGGCGAAAATGACCGTCGCCGATCGCGCATGTGCCGCGCGCTCGCTCAGCGCCTCATTATCATCGAACAGGAACCAGCGTTCTGAAAGCGCAGGAGCGCCTTCAAGCACTGAGCGTTCGGCCAGCAGCATCCACTGATCATCGCCGGTTTGTTCGGAAACAGCGGCAGAGGCGTTCTTTTGAATTTCCCAGCCGGTCAGGCGGCGCGTCAGTGGATAAAGTGTATTGGCTTCTGCCCCCAAATTGTCATGCCACCAGGAAACGCCCCACTGGTTCGGTTCAACATCTGTTTTCAAATCCGCAAGACCGCATATATTGCGATGGTATAAATGAAGCTGAGTTTTAACCGCATTAATACCGGCTCCATAGCAGATAATAAGGATTGTTGCACCTTTATTATTGACACATGCGCTCATTTCACTCAGCCAGCGGACCCATTGTTTATCATTTACTGCCTGCCAGGTACTGACCGGAAGTAATAGAATCATTAATGAGGCTGAGTGAGCAGGCAAACGATTAATATCCGCTGCAAGAGAGAGAAATGCTTTCTTCCCATTCGCTAACAGGTAATAAAACGTTTTTTTCTGATATTTTTTTAAATAAGTGAGAAGGATATCATCGTCAGATAGCCTGTTTTCTTGTGCAGTGCAAATTAAATTGTGCTGTGGGAAAAAAACGTTGACCGGAACTTCACCTTGCTGAGCCTCAACCGTTTGTCCGCAAAGATGATAAGCGGCTTCCTGACTTTCGGTGTTAACCCAGTAAAGCCCCTGAGCCTGCATCCGGGCTAATCCATTCCAGAATTGCTTCATGCCCAATGAAAAGGAGAGTGCCATATAGTTAATCTGCTTGTATCGTTTTTGATTAAAAGTCTGCTTGGGACACACTGAGAAATGTGAGTATAATAAATTCTATCATTGCTACATTAAATAATCATAATACTTCACAATAATGTTTGATACTAAAAAGCCCAGACAGGTAAGCGCATTTTGGCTGTCGTGGTATCAGTATTTAGATTGAAGCAGGGAGAAAGAATCGGTGGGAGCCAATATTGTAGACCCGGAGGAATCCGAACCGACGAAAGATGATGATTTCTTTGCACTGAGTCACCTTTTTTCTTTGTCAGAATTAAATTATGTCGATATAGCCCGTAAAGAAAAGATTCCGCAACTAATGTCCCGCTGGCCGCTACTGGCTGAGCTGGCGCAATACGGTGAACGCGGCGCGGAGAAAAAATAATATGGCTGTCATTGCCTTACAGGGAATTCGTGGCGGTACGGGCACCACTTCAGTCACGGCTGCGCTGGCCTGGGGTCTTGCGCAATTAAATGAAAAGGTTCTGGTCATCGACTTTTCACCGGAAAACTTACTGCGATTGCACTTTGGTATGCCTTTCGCTCAGGCTCGCGGATGGCGCTATGCGCACAATACAGGAGAGCCGTGGCAAAACTCCGCACTGCGTTACCACTCTCATCTTGATTTCCTGCCTTACGGGCATGCCACGACCGGCGACGCCAGTCAGCCGGATTTTGACTGGCAAAAGGCGATCACTCAGCTTAAAAATACCGGCGTATATGACTGGATCCTGATCGACTCTCCGGCAGCCGATCCGCTGACCGCGCAAAAAATTGCCGACAGTACGGTAGTGCTTCTCCACGCCGATACCCAGTCACACACCCGTTTACATCAGTATGTGCTGCCAGCCAACGGGCGCTATCTGCTCAATCAGTTCATTCCTTCCAGTCAGTTACAGCAGGATATTTTGCTGTTATGGCAGGAAACTTTGCCCGTTTTGATTCCGGTAATTCTGCACCGCGACGAAGCCATGGCGGAGTCACTGGCGGCGAAACAACCGGCAGGGGAATGGAATAGTAACAGTAAAATCAGTCGCGAAATTAACACGCTGGCGAACTGGTTCCTGCTGCATTTGCGCCATTCAGGGGATGTGCATAGCCAGACAATGGGGCGGAGTCCGGAAAAATGAACCGCGTGCTCAACCTGTTTCTGGTGCCGCCGGTAGTTTTCGAATTACAAAACCGCTACCGGTACTATCGCGCCAGCCACTCCTCACGGACCGCCGCTGGCGTAATGATTTTCTGCGTGGCGCTTAGCTGGCTGTTTTTGCGTTTTGAATCCCCAGTCTGGCAGCGTGTTAAAGCACAACGCACCCGCTGGTATCCGCAAATTTCGCCGTCGCGCCCGCGTCTGGCCGATCCGCTGCGCTATATCGTGCAAAGCCTGTGGTTGCTGATCATCCTGCCTGCTGAAAGCCGGCGCGGGCGTGTGATTCACACCCGCTGGCCACAGCAGTTGCGCAAAAAAGTCCATTTGTGGCTCGAATTATTACCTGAACAGGTCACACACAGTCCGCTGGAAATTAAGGTCACGCGCCGTATCGGCAAAATGAGCCGTCTCGGTAAACGTATTCTGGTCTGGATGACCGCACTGGTGGCGCTCACCCTGGCGATGTTCTGTATTTCTCAGCCTTTTAGTTACATCGCACAGTTCGTCTTCGTGGTGCTGCTGTGGAGCATTGCGATGATTATTCGCCGTATTCCGGGCCGCTTCCCGGCGCTGATGATGATCGTGTTGTCGCTGACCATTTCCTGCCGTTATTTATGGTGGCGCTACACCTCAACGCTGAACTGGGAAGATCCGCTGAGTCTGATTTGCGGCCTGCTTCTGTTAGGTGCCGAAACCTATTCCTGGACGGTGCTGGTGCTGGGCTATATCCAGACCCTCTGGCCGCTCAACCGTAAACCGGTGCCGATGCCTGCGGATGTCTCGACGTGGCCGACGGTGGATCTGCTGATCCCGACGTATAACGAAGATCTCAGCGTCGTGAAACCGACGCTGTACGCCGCGCTGGGTCTCGACTGGCCCCGGGACAAACTGACCATTTATCTGCTTGATGACGGCAACCGGCAGGAATTCGCCGATTTTGCCCATGAAATTGGTGTGAAATACATCGCCCGTGAAACGCGTGAAAATGCCAAAGCGGGCAACATCAATAACGCACTGAAACAGGCGAAAAGCCAGCTTGTGGCGATTTTTGACTGCGACCACGTGCCGACCCGTTCTTTCCTGCAACTGACGGTCGGCTGGTTCTTTAAAGATAAAAAACTCAGCATGTTGCAAACGCCGCACCACTTTTTCTCGCCCGATCCGTTCGAACGTAATCTGGGCCGTATGCGCCGCACGCCAAACGAAGGCGAACTGTTTTACGGACTGGTGCAGGACGGCAACGACCTGTGGGATGCCAGTTTCTTCTGTGGATCCTGCGCCGTATTGCGCCGCGATGTGCTTGATGAAATCGGCGGTATCGCCGTAGAAACGGTCACTGAAGATGCGCACACGTCTCTGCGGATGCACCGCCACGGTTACACGTCGGCGTATATTCGTATTCCGCAGGCGGCGGGGCTGGCGACAGAAAGCCTGTCTGCTCACATCAGCCAGCGGATCCGCTGGGCGCGCGGCATGGTACAGATATTCCGCCTCGACAATCCGATGTTTGGTAAAGGGCTGAAGCTGGCGCAACGGTTGTGTTACGCCAACGCCATGTTGCATTTTCTGGCCGGTATTCCGCGCCTGATCTTCCTCACAGCGCCCCTGGCGTTTCTGCTGCTGCATGCTTACATCATTTATGCACCGGCCGTTGCCATCGCACTGTATGTCTTGCCGCACATGATCCATGCCAGCCTGACTAACTCCCGCGTACAGGGCAAATACCGCCATTCGTTCTGGAATGAAATCTACGAAACCGTGCTGGCCTGGTATATCGCCAGGCCGACCACCGTGGCGTTGTTTAATCCGCATGCCGGGGCTTTCAACGTCACGGCCAAAGGCGGCCTGAATAAGCACGCTTACGTTGACTGGAAAATCAGCCGCCCGTATCAGATCCTGATGTTGCTCAATCTGGCCGGTTTATTCTTCGGTGCTTACCGCATTGTTTATGGCCGCCCGGATGAAATCCTGACGGTGCTGGTGAGTATGGCGTGGGTGATTTACAACATGATTATTCTGGGCGGGGCGATTGCCGTGGCGTTCGAATCCAAACAGGTGCGTCAGGCACATCGTGTAGAAGCCAGAATGCCCGCGTCACTGTTAAAACCCGACGGACACATTTATGTCTGCACCATTCAGGACTACTCCGACAACGGTGTCGGACTGGAAACCCCGAGCGCAAGCCAGTTTCATGCCGGTGACAACGTCACGTTACTGCTTCACCGTGGACAACAGGAATATACCTTCCCGATGCAGATAAGCCGCGTGTTTGGTGAAAACATCGGCATGCAGTTACTGCCATTAACCACCCAACAACATATCGATTTCATCCAATGTACGTTTGCCCGGGCCGACAGTTGGGTATTACGCGAAGACAACTTCCCTGAAGACAAACCGATGGAAAGCCTGCGTGAGGTGCTGGGGTTGGGGATCCGTGGCTATCTGCGGATGCTGGACATCGCCCCGCAACGCTACCGTCCGCTGGCGTCCGGAACCCGAACGTTTGGCCGCTGGCTGCTGTCTTTCGCTCCGCGTAATCCGCCGCTTGCCGTTCAGCCTGATGAATACAACCTGATGATGACAAAACAATGAAAAGACTTCCGTTAACCACTTTTATGGCATCTGCCTTGATGACATTGGCGTTGGGTTCTGTGGCTCCGGCCTTCAGTGAACAGACGCCTGCACCGGTTGTACCGGGCAACGCCACGCCTGCGCCTGAAGTGACCCTGCCGATGGTGGCGCCTGCGGTAAACCCGATGATTATTCCGGGTGCGCCGGTGCGCAGCGTGACATTACCGTTTGCCGATGTGGCACCGCGGCCGGGTGCCATCACCTTGCGCGGTATTCAGCCGAACGGACAGATTGAGTTCGGTGTGCGCAGTGACGAAGTCGTGACACAGGCCACACTGAATCTCGAGTTCACGCCGTCGCCATCGCTGATCCCGGTTCAGTCGCATCTTAAGGTGTATCTCAACGACCAGCTGATGGGCGTTGAAGTGATTGATAAAGACCAGCTCGGCAAGAAAAATCACCTGCAGATGACCATTGACCCGCGCTATGTCACCGACTTCAACCGCATCCGTCTGGAGTTTATTGGTCACTACCAGAACGTCTGTGAAAACCCGGCGAACACCACCCTGTGGCTGGAAATCGGCAAGGGCAGTTCGCTTAGCCTGCAATATCAGAAACTGCCGCTGAGCAACGATCTGGCACATTTCCCGGTACCGTTCTTTGATGCGCGCGACAGTCGTCCGCTGAGCCTGCCGATGGTCTTTGCCACGTCTCCGGATGCCGGCCAGCAACAGGCAGCGGCGATTCTGGCCTCCTGGTTCGGCACCAAAGCCCAGTGGCGCGGGCAATCCTTCCCGACGTTGTATAACCAGTTGCCGGACAGCCACGCGGTGGTGTTTGCAACCAATGGCAAACGCCCTGATTTCCTCAACGAATTGCCGCCGGTGAAAGGGCCGGTGGTGCAGATGATCAGCCGCCCGGATAATCCGTACATCAAAATGCTGCTGATCCTCGGTCGTGATGATCAGGACTTACTGACGGCAGTAAAAGGCATTGCGCAGGGGAATATCCTGTTTCGTGGCGAAACGATCGGCGTCGATAAAGTGGACAGGATCCAGCCACGCCAGCCGTATGACGCGCCAAACTGGGTGCGTACCGATCGCCCGATGAATTTTGGCGAACTGAAACAGTATGCGGAACAGTTACAGTCTGACGGCATCCAGCCGAATCCGATCACGCTCAACATTAATCTGCCGCCGGATCTGTTCCTGATTAACAGCTCCGGTATCGATATGCGGCTGAAGTACCGTTATACCTCGCCACAGCTGAAAAACACTTCTCGCCTGAGCATCAGCCTGAATAACCAGTTTGTGCAGGATCTGACCCTGAAAACCGGACACGATGAAGATTCACAATTACTGCATCTGTCCCTGTTACAGGGGCTGCTGGATGGCAGCAAAGACCTGAATATTCCCGCGCTGAAACTGGGTGCGGTTAACCAGATGCGCTTCGATTTTGACTACACCTCGCTGCTGGCGAGCGGCACCGAAGGGCGCTGTGAAACCTATAACACCGTGCCAAATCATGTGGTGATAGATGACAGCTCCACTATCGACTTCTCCGGTTACCGCCATTTCATGGCGATGCCTGACTTGCGCGCCTTCGCCAACGCCGGTTTCCCGTTCAGCCGCCTGGCGGATTTATCCCAGACGCTGCTTGTGGTTCAGCCGCAACCGCAACCGGTTCAGTTAACTACGCTGCTTGATACGATGGGCAATATTGGCGCACTCACCGGTTATCCGGCGCTTGGCGTGGGGCTGACCGAAGATGCGGCAAAAGCAAAATCCACCGACGCCGATCTGCTGGTGATCGGCAATCTGCCTGCGGATTTGCGTGACGACAGCATGCGCGATGAGAAAAAGGCCAGCTTACTGATCGAGGCAGCGCGCGATGCGGTGAATACGCCAGTCCGCCAGACGTCGTTACCGGATAACACGGCACCGGCCAGCGATGCGCGGGTGGATGCCAGCGCGCAAATCAGTGCGCAAGGCCCGATTGCGGCGGTTGTCGGGTTACAGTCGCCGTACTTTGATCAGCGCAGCGTGGTCGCGCTGATGGCAAACGGTCAGCAGGGCTTCGAAATGCTGAACAAGTCGATGCAGGATAGCAAACAGAGGGCGCAGGTCTTTGGCTCGGTGGCGGTGGTGCGTGATTCCGGCGTCAGCAGTCTGAAAGTCGGTGATACCTATTATACTGGCCATTTGCCGTGGTGGGAGCGGGTATGGAACGCCCTGGCGAACCATCCGGTATTGCTGGCGGTTATGGCGGTGATCGTGGTGATTCTGGCAGCAATCCTGTTGTGGACCGGTTTGCGTTCTCTGGCCCGTCGTCGTCTGTCTGATGATGACCAGGAATAAGTCCGTGAACACACAGCGCACAAACCTGTTTTTGCGCGGCAGACTGGCCCTGACGATAGGGCTGGCCTTGCTGGCTGCGCCTGCGGTTGCAGCCCCCGTTGTTTCACCGGAACAATGGTTACTGGAACAGGTGCGGGTCGGTGAAGCCAGTCATCAGGACGATCTGGTGCGTCAGTCCCTGTTTCGCCTGGAATTAATGGATCCGCAAAACCCGAAAGTCATGTCCGCCCGTTTACGTTTGCTTCTCCGCGAAGGCGATCAGGCCAAGGCACAGCAGCAACTGGAAAAAATTAAACAGGTTTCGCCTGGTTCGGATGAATACCGGCAGGCGCAGCTGAGCCTGAAAATCGCCTCCCCGGAAATGCAGCAAAAACTCCAGCAGACGCGGTTACTGGCAACGGCAGGGCGGCTCGATGAAGCCAAAGCGCAATATGATGAGTTGTTTGGTGGCCAGCCGCCAACGCTGGATCTGGCAGTAGAATACTGGCAACTTATTGCGCGGCTGCCGGGGCAAAAAGCCCGTGCGCAGGCACAGCTTCAGGCGCTGAATAATCAGTATCCGGGTGATGTGCAGTTACGTCTGCAACTGGCGCAGATGGCGTTTGACGAAGGGGATAACGCCAAAGCTGTCGGGCTGATTAAGCAAATCGCCGCCACCAATGAAGGGCGTTCTCCGGCCGCTGATTTATGGCTGCAGAAGATTAAAGACCAGCCTGTGGGCAACCCGAGCGTCGATGCCTTGCAACAGTTTATCGCCACGTTCGACACCGGTCCGCAGGTGATTGCCGCGCAGCAGGAGCTTCAGCGCCAGCAGGCGTTACTGGCCGATCCGCGTTATCAGGCGCGACTCCGTGGTCTGGCGCAGATTAATAATGGTGGCTCCACCGGCGCGATTGCACCGCTGAAGCAGGCATTGCAGGCGCAACCTGACGATGCTGAAGTCCTCGGTGCGATGGGGCTGGCTTATTCCCGCGCCGGTAACCGCCAGCAGGCGCTGACTTTGTTTCAGCGGGCGAAAGCCGCCGAAACAGATGGCTATAACGCGGGTAAATGGAACAGCCTGATCCGGTCCAACAGCTACTGGCTGAAAATCGAACAGGGCGATAAGGCATTGAAAACCGGGCTGCTTGATCAGGCCGAAGCGGCTTACAACCAGGCGCAACGTCTGGACTCCCGCGACCCGTGGGCGCAGATCGGGCTTGGGGATGTGGCGGTTGAGCGTAAAAATGACACGCAGGCGGAGCAGGCTTACCGCCGCGCACTGAAGCTGGAGCGCGATAACAGTAGCGCCCAGCGCGGGCTGGCGAATTTCTATCAGCGTCAGTCACCGCAAAAAGCGCTGGATTACATTAATTCATTGCCTGGTGCATCGCAGGCGAAACTCAGCGATAAACAGCGTGGACTGCAAAGTGACGTTGTCACTGCGCAGGCGCAAAAATATGCCGCCGAACACAACTGGAATCAGGCTGCGAACCGCTATGGCGAGGTACTGAAACTCAATCCGGACGATGTCTGGACGACCTACCATTATGCCAGTGCCCTGCGTGAGGCGGGTGAAACGGCGCAGGCGGATGCGACTTTTGCACAGCTTGCGGCGAAGCGTCCGGTGGATCCGCAACAGGTTTACGCTTATGCGTTGTATCTGTCCGGTTCCGATCGTGACGACGCCGCACTGCGCCATCTTAATACCTTGCCGCAGGCGAAATGGGACGACAACATGCGCGAAATGGCGCAGCGCATTCAGCTCGGTAAAACCCTGACCGCCATTGATACTTCCCTTGCTGCCGGTAATACCTCGCAGGCGAAACAGCAGTTGCAGCAGGCTGATCTGCATGAACTCAGCCTGAATCAGCAACGACAGGTCGCCATGGCCTGGCGTGATGTCGGTGAAACCACCAAAGCGGCGGCGCTGTTACAACCCTTGAAAACGGCTGCGCGTTCGCAGCCGGACGGACAAGACAAGGCGCTGATTTATCGCAACGCCGCCAACCTTGAGCAGCAACTCGGACAGCCACAAACGGCGCGTCAGGATTACGCACAGGCGATGGTCGCCAGCGGCATCACCGGTCAAGTCCCAGAAGATAACGACAGCTATACGCGCCTGACCCGCAACAATGCCACGGATGACTGGCTGAAACGCGGTATCCGTTCAGACGCGCATGATCTGTACCGTCAGCAGGATGTGAATTTCACGCTGGACACCGATTCGTGGACATCAAGCGGCACGCCGGGGAAATCTGATCTCACGGCCAACACCACCATGTTGCAGGCGGATATGCCGGTTTATCAGGGGCGCGGATTCCTGCGGGCCGACTGGGTGCGGATGGATGCCGGAACCTTTGATAACGAAGACGGTAATTACGAAGCCAGTTTCGGGACCTGTAGCGATCAAAACTGCCGCCGTTACCGCAGCCAGAACGCCAATGGCGTCAGCCTTGGCGCAGGATGGGAAAATGACAAGTGGAAAGGCGATTTAGGCACCACGCCACTGGGTTTCCCGGTTGTAGACTGGGTCGGCGGGCTGGCTTACAGCGGTGACTGGGGCGATATCGGCTGGACGACCACGGTGTCGCGCCGTCCGGTTTCCAGTTCGTTACTTTCTTTCGCGGGCGCAAAAGATCCGGGTACCGGCACCACCTGGGGCGGCGTTCGCGCGACCGGTGCCAGCCTGGGATTAAGTTACGATCAGGGGCAGGCTAACGGCGTGTGGGCTGATCTCAGCGCGCATCAGCTGACCGGTGAAAATGTCGAAGACAACACCCGCGAACGCCTGATGGGGGGCTATTACTACAAAGTCATTAACGAAGATAACCGCCGCGCCACGGTGGGGCTCAGCTCCATGCTCTGGCATTACCAGAAAGATCTCAGCGGTTACACTCTGGGACAGGGCGGTTACTACAGCCCGCAGCAATACTTCTCACTCTCCGTACCGGTCAGTTATCGCCAGCGCACGGAGAACTGGTCATGGCAGCTTGGCGGTTCGGTCTCCTGGTCGCGCTCCTCAACCAGCGATCAGAAACGCTATCCGATCCAGAATCTGATCCCGGATTCATTACCGGATAAAAATGCTATCGAAACCGGCAGCAGTGGATCCGGTTTTGGCTATACATTGCAGGCACTGCTCGAACGGCGCGTCAGTTCTCACTGGACCGTCGGCGGGGGGATTGATATTCAGCAGGCGAAGGATTACACGCCAAGCCACTTTCTGCTCTACGCGAGATATTCGATGAGCGGCTGGCAAGGGGATCTGGATATGCCGCCGGAACCGTTAGTGCCGTATGCGGACTTTAAATAATGCCAGACCGGGCATTAGGGCGGTTTTTCGCTTGCAGCGAGGGCTTGATCGAGACAATTTCGGTTTATTAATAACGGCTATCACTCTGCTTTGATCGCCGAAACCGACCAAAAGGGGCCATGACGGGCCCCTCTTGGATCTCCCACGTCTTAAACTGCGCGCTATCGCGGGCACGACGGACATGTTCATTAGCAACAGTGAGTGGCGTAAAATGTCATCGCTGCGCGATTCCCGAGTTTCAGGTTTCGAGCCTCGGGTCTCGAACCATTCACTCGGTGCCATTTTTGAGCACGCCAATCAACTTATTAAAAAGACGAAAAACAGGCTGTCTTTGAATTTAAGATCGTGCGGGCGTTTCAGAAAGCTTGCTGAATGAGAGGTTGCAGACCTGAGGCTGCAATCCCGAAATGAAGGCACCGCGTAGCGGCAAGATTTCCAGCCTGTCACTGTGATACCTGAAACATGATTTACTAGCGATAGCGCGCAGTGAAAAAGCGCGGAGTCCAGAGGCCCGCGCGTTACCGGGTCTCTGGTCGGTGTGGGCCGACGCCCACGGTCTTGACCTTAAGCCTAGTCTGGGTGGCAACCCAGGTTTTACCCTTAGCGGCCAGCGAAAAGCGAAATTAAACAGCGCTTTGTTTATACCTGTCCGTCCCCCATCTCACCATTCCTTCCAGCAACTGTTTCAATAACACCTGCAATTCAGCCGCCTTATCAGGCGAGTAAGCAAATGGCTCCATCTCCTCCATGTAATTCACCTGCGCCAGCTCAAGCTGAACAGCGTGAATATCCACATCAGGCTGGCCGTAAGCCCTCGTGATATATCCACCCTTAAAACGGCCATTAAGCACATGGCTGAAGCGGGTTTGTTGCTGGCAGGTTCTCTCAAGGATTTCACTCAGCGCCGGTGAACAGCTTGCGCCGCTGTTGGTGCCGAGGTTGAGATCCGGTAACTGGCCGTCGAAAAGACGCGGGATCACCGATGCAATGGAATGCGCATCAAACAGCAGTGCATAACCGAATTCCTGTTTCATGCGCGCCAGTTCTGACTGGATTTTCTGGTGATACGGTTGCCAGATTTGATCCAAATATTGCTGGCGTTGGGTATTTGTCGGCGTCATGCCTGGTTTGAAGGTCGCGCGACCATCAAATAACGTCTCGGGATACAAACCCGTGGTGGCAGTGGTATACAGCGGTTTATCGTCGGAAGGCCGGTTGAGATCGATAACGAATCGTGAATACTGGCCAACCAGAATGCTGGCACCCAATGAGCGCGCAAAATCGTACAGTTGCGGGATATGCCAGTCGGTATCGGAAAGCGGCAGGGCGGCTTCGCTCAGACTGCTGGCGACTTCTGGCGTCAGATGTGTACCTGCGTGAGGGATACTGATCAGTAACGGCGCTGTCCCCTGGATAAAATGGTACGGTTCAGCGATAACATTGGCAGTTGAAAGGCTCATGAACGGAACTCTCCTCGTACTTCTCCACGAAAAACAACAGTGCAGGGCAACTGACCGCCCAGCCAGTAAACCAGCCCAGCAGGACGCGACAGTGGCCAGTGTATAAAGTCAGCGACTTTGCCCGCTTCCAGCGTGCCGTGCGTGTCCTGTAAACCCAGCGCACGTGCACCATGGCAGGTGATCCCGGCCAGCGCTTCTTCAGGCGTCAGGCGGAACAAGGTACATCCCATGTTCAGCATCAGACGCAATGAAAGCGCAGGCGATGTGCCCGGATTGGCATCACTGGCCAGCGCCATCGGCACCCGATGTTTGCGGAACTCATCCACCGGCGGGCATTGTGTTTCGCGCAGCAAATAATAGGCCCCCGGCAGTAATACGGCGACGGTGCCGCTGGCGGCCATTGCCTGAGCATCTTCTGCTGTGGCGTATTCCAGATGGTCGGCTGACAGCGCATGATGTCGTGCAGCCAGGGCGCTACCATGCAGGGAAGACAGTTGTTCGGCGTGTAATTTAACCGGTAAACCTAAGGTTTTTGCGGCATTAAACACCCGTTCAACCTGTGCCGGTGAGAATGCCAGATGTTCACAAAAGGCATCGACGGCGTCGGCCAGATTTTCACTGGCAACCACCGGTAATAATGTGTCGCAGATGAGGTCAATATAGTCATCAGCGCGTCCTTTGAATTCCGGCGGCAGGGCATGAGCGGCAAGGCAGGTGGATTTCACCTCGACTGGCAGCATGACACCTAACCGGCGGATCACCCGCAGCATCTTCAGCTCGCTCTCTACACTCAGCCCGTAACCCGATTTAATCTCAACACAGGTTACGCCTTCGGCCAGCAGGGGGTGTAAGCGGAACAACGCCTGAGCCAGAAGTTCATCTTCGGTGGCCTCGCGCGTGGCATTGACGGTGGAAAGAATTCCCCCACCGGCTGCGGCGATTTCTGCGTAGCTGACGCCGTTCAGCCGCTGTTCAAATTCTGCGCTGCGGTCGCCGCCAAATACCAGATGCGTATGGCAGTCAACAAAGCCCGGCGTGATGATCCCGCCGCTGAATTCATGCTGTGTGGCGCCTGCGAAAACCGGACAATCTGCGGCAGGGCCGGTCCAGACGATTTTCCCGCCTGCGACAGCAATCGCCCCGTTTTCAATCAGGTTGTAATGGCCGTCCTGCATGGTGACCAGCGTGGCACCGCGCCATACGCTGTCACAACGGGAAGGGGGTTCGGAAGAAAAAGAAGGGGATATCGCTACCGGCATGACAGGCTCCAGGCTGAATTCATCTTGTATAGACAACTAAAGTCAACCTAACGCATAACCGTTAAACCGGCAAGGCACCCGGCGATAGTTTTTTCTTATTACGAGACGTCTTCCAAAATTTGAACGAAGAGATAGCGGCCGTACAAAGCCGCCATTAAGGTGTGCCGGAATCAGCCGTGGCTGGTGAAACGTCCAAATAATTGATAGCGGGAACCCGGGTAAATCAGGCGCGCGGAAGTCACTACGCGGCTGCCGCTCCAGGTCCGGCGGTGGATCAGGAGACAAGGCTCATGTTCATTCAGTTGCAACAGCTCGCGTTGCTCATCGCTGGCGCTGATGGCTTCAACGCGATGTTCACCCGCCGTCAGCGGCGCGATTTCCATCAGGTACGTATAGGGCGTCTGCTTGTTCAGCACCTGTTGCAGATAATCGGGTGCGGTTTCCGGGTTCACAAAACGGTCTTCAATCTGCACCGCGACGTTGTTTTCGTAATGAACAATTTGCGAATAAAACATCATCGTGCCAGTGGCGATACCCAGTTGCAGCGCCTGATCGGCATCCGCCAGCCGCGCTTCACACACCAGAATCTTGCTGTCATGGCGATGACCGCGCTGGGCAATTTCATCGGCAATGTTGTGCACTTCCAGCATCGGCGTGTAGGCCTTGGCTTCGGCCACAAACGTGCCGACTCCCTGCATGCGGATCAAAAAACCTTCGCTGGTCAGTTCACGCAAAGCACGGTTGATGGTCATACGGCTGACGCCAATTTCATTGACCAGCTCACTTTCAGAAGGTACCCGCTGATGCGGTTTCCAGACGCCGGCGCGGATCTGGCTGATGATCGCCTGTTTCACCCGCTGATAAATCGGTGCGGGTGTATCGCTCATCGCGGCCGCCAGTTCGGACAATGTCTGCTGCGACACGCCCTGTTGTTGTGTGACCTGATGTGGCGCGGCACCATTTTGAGAAAGTGGTGTGGGCTCCGACATGTCTCTTACCTCACTCAATGAAATTCCAGAAATATTGGGAAAGCTTGCCTGTTCGCCCGGCATTTTCCATCAGTGGAAAGTAAACGGAAAGGGCGTGACGGAAAACTAAATTTATAAAAAAAAGGGTTGTTGCAAGTTTACAGCGCAATCAGGCATATGTATATGTATAGACAAGTCGGTTAAAAGTTTTGCAATTGTTTCCGTAAAATTGCATTTATGTTTCTTCTTACTGTTCAGGAATGATGCTGTTATGCCTGCTTATTTTGCTTCACGCGCCTTACTTTCAGATGGCTGGGCGCATAACGTGCGGCTGGACGTCGATGCAGCCGGAATGCTGACTGCGGTGACCCCGGACAACGATGCGCAGGGGTGTCTTCCCCTTTCCGGTCCGGTGGTTCCGGGCATGCCGAACCTCCATTCGCACGCCTTTCAGCGGGTGATGGCCGGGCTGGCGGAAGTCGCCGGTGATCCGCAGGACAGCTTCTGGACCTGGCGTGACCTGATGTATCGCATGGTGCAGCGCCTCACACCTGAGCAGGTGGGTGTCATTGCCCGTCAGTTGTATATCGAAATGCTCAAAGGGGGTTACACGCAGGTGGCTGAATTCCACTATCTGCATAACGACATCAGCGGTCAGACTTATGCCGACCACGGTGAAATGACTGCCCATCTGAGTGAAGCCGCGTCACAAACCGGCATCGGACTGACCATGCTGCCGGTGCTTTACAGTTACGCCGGATTTGGCGCGCAACCGGCACAGGCCGGACAGAAACGGTTTATTCAGGATACGGACAGTTACCTCAAACAACAGGAAATTATCCGCAAACAACTCAGCGGTAAAAGCCTGCAAAATCAGGGATTGTGCTTCCATTCCCTGCGCGCAGTCACGCTGGAACAAATGCAGCAGGTGTTGCAGTCCGCAGATAAAAACCTGCCGGTGCATATTCATATCGCCGAACAACAGAAAGAAGTGAACGATTGTCTGGGCTGGAGCGGGCAGCGCCCGATTTCCTGGCTGTATGACAATCTGGATATTGATTCCCGCTGGTGTCTGATCCACGCCACGCACGCTGACCGTTTCGAGCTGGCGAGCATGGCAAACAGCGGGGCGGTCGCGGGGTTGTGTCTGACCACCGAGGCTAATCTGGGCGATGGCATTTTCCCCGGCGTCGATTATCTGGCGCAGTCAGGTCGATGGGGGATCGGTTCCGACAGCCATGTCTCCCTGAACGTGGTTGAAGAACTGCGCTGGTTTGAATACGGGCAACGCCTGCGTGACCAACGACGTAACCGGCTGACGACCTCTGCGCAAAATTCTGTAGGCGATGTGCTGTATACGCAGGCATTACAGGGCGGTGCACAGGCTTGCGGCGCGGCTATCGGGCAGCTTTCTGCGGGGTATCGTGCCGACTGGCTGGTGCTCGACGGGCAGGATCCCTATCTTGCCGCCGCAAAAAACAGTGAACTGCTCAACCGCTGGCTGTTCGCCGGTAATACCGGGCAGATCCGTGATGTGTATGTCGGCGGTATTGCGCGCATTGTGAACGGCCAGCATGAACAACAACAGGCTGCGGCGGCGGATTTCCTCGCGCTTCTCCGTCAGCTGGCGGGGGACGTTGCATGATTGCCTGGCAACATTTCACCTTCGATGACCTGCCGGTCAGCCCGTGGCGTAACGGCGGTGGCGAAACCCGCGAAATCTTCAGTTTCCCTGCCGGTGGCCATGATTTTGACTGGCGCGCCAGTATTGCCACCATCGCACAGGATGGCCCGTTCTCGGCATTTCCCGGTATTGACCGTTCCATCACCTTGCTGAGCGGGGAAGGTGTGCATTTGCAGGCACAGCCTGATGTCGATCACTTACTCGTTGTCGCTGGTGAGCCTTTTGCCTTCAGCGGTGATACTGCGCTCCATGCCCGCCTGATGGGAGGAGTGACAACTGATTTTAACATCATGACGCGACGTACTGAATGTGCCGCACGGGTGATTGCCGCACGCGAGCACCTGACGGTGACGCGGGAAAAAGGTGGCGTGATTTATGTCATCAGCGGGATGTGGCAACTGGCGGATGGCCCGCTGCTGAGGGCGGGCGAGGGATATTGCTGGTCTGAGACAGCGGCACAATCGCAACAGGGTTCCGTGAGTCTGACCCCAGTTGCTCAGCAACAGAGATGCCTGCTGTTGTGGGCGGCGATCACCTGATAAATACCTTACAGGATTGCGCTAAAAGGGAGCATGGCGCGCACCTAATTGATTCATCAGCCCGCGCAAAACGTCCCATAACCGGCGCTGAATGTTGTAAAAGTGCATGTGCAGAAACTGGCATAAAGCTTGCTTAAATATTGTCGACTGACTTGTATAGACAAGAATATACAGTAGCGTAATTTGCCTGTGGCTTTCACTGCCACAGGCATTTCCCCCGAGACAGATACTTTGGCAGGAGTGGCAGATGAGCAACATGATTTCCAGGGCTGTACTGAAGCGTTCGTTGTCTTTGTTAGGGCTGGCAGTGGCGCTGGGTAGTGTGACAGTCAGCGTGGCGCAAGCGGCGAACACGCCGGTTGCTATTGGTATTTCTGGCTGGACCGGTTTCGCACCACTGACCCTGGCAGACAAAGCGGGCATCTTTAAAAAGAACGGTCTGGATGTCACGCTGAAAATGGTGCCGCAGCAGTCGCGTCATCTGGCCATCGCTTCCGGTTCCCTGCAATGTGCGGCGACCACCGTGGAAACCTATTTAACCTGGAACGCCAGCGGGGTGCCGATCAAACAAATCGTACAGCTGGATAAATCTTACGGCGCAGATGGTATCGCGGTGCGTAGCGGTATCAACAAGATTACCGATCTGAAAGGCAAAACCATCAGCGTGGATGCACCGGGTACGTCTTCTTACTTCCTGCTGGCGTGGATCCTCGATAAAAACGGCATGACGATGAAAGACGTCAAACTCGCCACGCTCGGGCCGGATGCCGCTGCGCATGCCTTTATTGCCGGACAGAATGATGCGGCAGTGACCTATGAACCCTATCTTTCCAACATCCGCCAGAGCCCGGATAAAGGGAAGATTCTGGCAACCACGCTGGAATATCCGATGGTGATGGACACGCTGGGCTGTACGCCAGACTGGCTGGATAAAAATCCTAAAGCCGCTCAGGCGCTGGTGAACAGCTACTTTGAAGCGCTGGATATGATCAGGAAAGAACCGGAGAAATCCAACGAGATCATGGGCGCAGCAGTGAAAGAGACCGGCAAACAGTTTGCAGAAGAATCCAGTTATCTGCGCTGGCAGGATCGTGAGGCCAATCAGAAATTCTTCAGCGGTGAAATTGTGACCTTCACTAACGAAGCTGCGCGCCTGCTGACTGAGATGAAAATTCTGCGTAAAACGCCGGATATCAATACGTTATATGACGCGAAGTACGTGAAATAGCCATGAAGGACCGCGATATGAACAGCCCTGTCAGCCAGACAGCAGAACAACATATGACTTCGCAGTCAGCCTTACGCGAGCCGGCACCGTTGCCGGCAAGCAAAAAAGTCTGGCATAACCCGATGATGGTGCCTTTGCGTCCGGTCGCGTCGCGGCGTCGCTGGTTTCTCGGGTTCTGTTTCTTTGTGCTGTTTTTTGCTGTGTGGGCGCTGGTGACGTTTACCGGCCTTGTTTCCCCGACATTCCTCGCCAGCCCGGCGAGCATGTTGCAGGAAGGGATTTTACTCTTTACCGATTTTGATTTTACGACTGATATAGGCATGACGGTGATGCGCGTGCTGGGCGGCTTTATTCTGGCCTGCGCCATTGCCGTTCCGCTCGGCATCCTCATGGGGTCTTACAAACTGATCGAAGCTTTTTTCGAACCGTTTGTGTCCTTTTGCCGGTATCTGCCTGCGTCAGCGTTTGTGCCGTTGCTGATCCTGTGGGCGGGTATTGGTGAAATGCAGAAAGTTCTGGTGATTTTCATCGGCTCTTTCTTCCAGATCACCCTGATGGTGGCGGTAACCGTGGGGGCAGCGCGGCGTGACCTGGTGGAAGCCGCGTATACGCTGGGTGCCACCAACCAGAGTGTGGTGCGCAGGGTGATCATTCCCGGTGCGGCACCGGAAATTGCTGAGTTGCTGCGCCTTGTGCTCGGCTGGGCATGGACTTATGTCATTGTGGCGGAGCTTATCGGATCCTCGAGCGGTATCGGACACATGATTGTTAACAGTCAGGCACTGCTCAATACCGGGCAAATGATCTTCGGCATTATTGTGATTGGTTGCATTGGTTTGCTCTCCGATCTGTTGTTCAAAGCGGCCAACCGTCGGCTGTTTGTATGGAGTTCATTGTGATGAGCCATCCGAAACTGAGTGTCCGTCAGGTGGAACGTATTTTTACCGGCCCGAAGGGCGAGAAAACGCAGGCGCTGTTGCCGGTGGATTATCGGGTTGATGAAAACGACTTCATCACCATTCTCGGGCCTTCCGGCTGTGGTAAATCCACGCTGCTGCGCATTGTCGCCGGGCTGGATCAGCCAACGCGTGGCGAAGTGTGGCTCGATGGTGAACAGGTAGACGGCCCCGGTGCCGATCGCGGCATGGTGTTTCAGAGTTATACCTTGTTTCCGTGGCTGACCGTTGAACAGAACATCCGTTTCGGTTTGCAGGAGCGTGGCGTGAGTAAGGCAGCGCAAAAAGAGCGCAGCGACTACTTTATTAATAAGGTCGGGCTGCGGGGTTTTGAGCAGCACTTCCCGCGTCAACTTTCCGGCGGGATGCAGCAACGCACCGCCATCGCCCGCGCACTGGCGAATGACCCGAAAATTTTGCTGATGGATGAGCCTTTTGGCGCCCTGGATAATCAGACCCGCGTGATGATGCAGGAACTGCTGTTATCGATTTGGGAATCCTCGCGCAAAACCGTGTTGTTCGTGACACATGATATCGACGAAGCGATTTTCATGGCTAATAAGGTGGCGATTTTCAGTGCCCGGCCGGGGCGGATCAAAACCGAAGTGGCGGTTAATTTCCCGCATCCGCGGGACTACACCCTGAAAACGTCGCCGGAATTTATGGCGCTGAAAGCGCGGGTTACCGAAGAAATTCGTACCGAAACGATGCAGGCAATGGACCACTGATTTCACCGCCCCGCATCTGTACAGAATAGATTGTAGATTCGTTATGTAATGCGTAAATACCCGGCGGGCTGCGTCCTTAGCCGGGTTTACTTCCGGTTTCACTTGTCTATACAGGAATAGATTATGGCTTCTTCATCCAATGCGTTAACCCTTTGCCGCCTGCAACCAGGTCATGTTGATCTGCCGATGCTGCGCAAGATTTATCAGGGCAATGTCCGCCTTGAACTGGCTGAGGAGGCGCGCGCAGGCGTGCTGGCGTCGCAGGAAACGGTCACCCGCATTGTTGAGTCGGGGAAAGTGGTCTACGGCATCAATACCGGTTTCGGCAAGCTGGCACAGACGCGTATTCCGGCGGAGCGTCTGGCGGAACTGCAACGCAATCTGGTGTTGTCGCACAGCGTCGGTATCGGCAAGGATCTGGCGGATAACGTGGTGCGTCTGGTGATGGCGACCAAAGTGCTGAGCCTGTCTCGCGGCCATTCCGGCATCCGCATTGAGGTGATCGACGCACTGATTACCTTGTTCAATGCCGGTGTTTATCCGTGTATTCCTGAGAAAGGCTCCGTGGGAGCATCCGGTGACTTAGCGCCGCTGGCGCATCTCTCCCTGATGCTGATTGGTGAGGGGCAGGTCACGGTGCAAGGCGAAAAAATGTCGGCGACTGAAGGTCTGGCGATGGCAGGCCTGAAGCCATTTGAACTTGGGCCGAAAGAAGGGCTGGCCCTGCTTAACGGCACACAGGTTTCCACCTCGCTGGCGTTGTCCGGTCTGTTTGAAGCCGAACGCGTATTTTCTGCCGGACTGGTGGCGGGCGCATTGTCGCTGGAAGCCATCAAAGGTTCCGTAAAACCGCTGGATGCACGCATTCATGAAGCCCGCGGCCAGCAGGGTCAGATTGGGGTGGCGGCGGCACTGAGCGAGATCCTGTCCGGGAGTGACATTGTCACGTCTCATGCAGATTGCGGCCGCGTACAGGATCCGTATTCCATCCGCTGTGTACCGCAGGTGATGGGGGCTTGTCTGGATAACCTGCACCACGCTGCCCGTATCCTGCGCATTGAAGCCAATGCCGCTTCTGATAATCCGCTGGTGTTTTCCGAAAACGGTGACGTGATTTCCGGCGGTAACTTCCATGCCGAACCGGTGGCTTTTGCTGCCGATATCATCGCGCTGGCCGTCGCTGAGATCGGCGCGATTTCCGAGCGTCGTATGGCGTTACTGCTCGATACCGGGCTTTCCGGTTTACCGGCGTTTCTGGTCAATGACGGCGGTGTGAACTCCGGCTTTATGATTGCGCAGGTAACCGCAGCGGCACTGGCGTCGGAAAACAAATCGCTGGCGCATCCGGGCAGCGTTGACAGCCTGCCGACCTCGGCGAATCAGGAAGATCATGTATCCATGGCAACCTACGCCGCCCGCCGTCTGGGTGACATGTGCTTTAACACCAGCGTGGTCGTGGGCATTGAAGCGATGGCCGCCGCACAGGGTATTGATTTCCTTCGTCCGCTGCAAAGTTCAGCGACGCTGGAAAATGAAATGAAAGCTATCCGTGAAAACGTGGCGTTTCTTGAAAAAGACCGCCTGATGGCACCGGACGTTGAAATGATGCGTCTGTGGGCTTCCCGCGAGCATTGGCCTGCGGCGATTGAAGCGCTGCTGCCAAGCTTTGCCTGATGACTTTTGTCCTGTAAAGATTGATTCAAACACCCTATTTCAGAGAAGGAAACGATGATGAACGCTCCACAAAAAACGGCCATTGCCCGCGTTGTTCGTGCGCCACAGGGCACGGAACTGAGCTGCCAGAACTGGCTGATTGAAGCGGCATACCGCATGATCCAGAACAACCTCGATCCGGATGTCGCTGAGCGCCCGGAAGATCTGGTGGTTTACGGCGGCATTGGTAAAGCCGCGCGCAACTGGCCGGCGTTTGAAGGCATTCTTGACAGTTTACGCAAGCTGCGTGAAGACGAAACGCTGCTGGTACAATCCGGCAAGCCGGTTGGCGTTTTCCGCACCCATACCGATGCGCCCCGCGTGCTGATTGCCAATTCCAACATTGTGCCGCACTGGGCAAACTGGGATCACTTTCACGAACTGGATAAAGCTGGCCTGATGATGTACGGCCAGATGACCGCCGGTTCCTGGATTTACATCGGTGCGCAGGGCATCGTGCAGGGTACTTATGAAACCTTCGCGGAAGCGGGACGCCAGCATTACAACAGCGACCTGCGCGGCAAATGGATCCTGACTGCCGGTCTGGGCGGCATGGGCGGCGCCCAGCCACTGGCGGGCGTGCTGGCCGGAGCCTGCGTACTGGCAATTGAATGTCAGGAATCGCGCATCGATTTCCGTCTGCGCACCCGTTATCTCGATTACAAAGCACACAGCATTGATGAAGCGCTGGCCATGATTGAAAAAGCCTGCGCCGAGAAAAAAGCCATTTCCGTGGGGCTGCTGGGCAATGCCGCAGAGGTGATGCCACAACTGGTTGCCCGCGCAAAAGAAGGCGGTCTGCGCCCGGATATCGTCACTGATCAGACCTCGGCACATGACCCGCTGAACGGCTATCTGCCGGAAGGCTGGAGCCTGGAAAAATGGCAGGATGCGCGACTGTCAGATCCGCAAGCGGTGGTGAAAGCTGCCCGTGCGTCGATGGCCAAACACGTTCAGGCAATGCTCGATTTTCATGTGATGGGCATTCCGACGGTCGATTATGGCAATAACATCCGTCAGGTTGCCAAAGACGAAGGCGTGGAGAATGCCTTTGATTTCCCGGGTTTTGTGCCTGCCTATATCCGTCCGCTGTTCTGTGAAGGCAAAGGCCCGTTCCGCTGGGTGGCGCTTTCCGGGGACCCGGAAGATATCTACAAAACCGACGCCAAACTGAAAGAACTGTTCCCCGACAACGCAAACCTCATTAACTGGCTGGACATGGCGCGCGAACGTATTGCTTTCCAGGGGTTACCGGCGCGTATTTGCTGGCTGGGGCTGGGAGAGCGCCATATTGCCGGTCTGGCATTCAATGAAATGGTACGTAACGGCGAGCTGAAAGCGCCGGTGGTAATCGGCCGCGACCATCTCGACACCGGTTCTGTTGCCTCACCAAACCGTGAAACGGAAGCCATGAAAGACGGTTCTGATGCAGTTTCCGACTGGCCGCTGCTGAACGCTTTGCTCAATACTGCGGGCGGCGCAACGTGGGTCAGTCTGCATCATGGTGGTGGCGTCGGGATGGGCTTCTCGCAACACGCCGGAATGGTGATTGTGGCTGACGGTACCCGGGAAGCCGATGCTCGCCTTGACCGCGTGCTGTGGAACGACCCGGCAACCGGTGTGATGCGTCACGCAGACGCTGGCTATGAACAGGCAAAAGACTGTGCTGAACGTCATCACCTGAATTTGCCAATGCTCGCAAAGTAATAATGGTAAGTGATTAATTCATTGAGACATTAAATTGAACAAACCTCACGGGCAGTGGCGCAGGCCGTTGCCCGTTTTGTTTCAAAAACATTCGGAAAATGCTGCAAAAAGTGGCGTAAAAATCCGCTGATTTACGGCATACTCGGGAGCATATCTACTAGTGTGAGGTAAGTAATGGCTTCAGATCTGGCAGTTCTTGATTCGGCATTTAAAAAGCAGCAACAGCTTCTGAAAAATCTGGCAAGGCCCGGGGCGCGGTCACTGAGCGTTTATAACGCCGGGCTTTCGGCTGATGCGGTGCAAAAAAAATACGGCGTGACTCATATTGCCAAACTGGCCAGTAATGAAAACCCGCTTGGTGCCAGCCCGCAGGTGGTGGTGGCGTTAGAAGCGGATGCCCGTTTCAGTGCGATTTATTCTGATGCATCGAGTGCGGTGCTGCGTGACGCGCTGGCAGCGGATACCGGCGTGGCAGCCGAAAATATTGTTATCGGCAACGGTTCCGAAGACATTCTGCATATGCTGGCGCTGGCGTTTCTTAACCCCGGCGACCGTGTTGTGACGCTGATCCCCTCGTTTGGTTTACACGAAATCTTCCCGCGCATGATGGGGGCGGATGTCACGATGGTCGGCGTGAATGCACAGCAGGAATTTGATGTTGAAGCCTGGGAAACCGCACTGCGCACACCGGCCAAAATGTTGATTTTCAGCAACCCGTCCAATCCGGTGGGCTGCATGCTTAACCGGGAAGGATTCACCCGTATTATTAATGCTGCGCCAGCGGATTGCGTCCTGGTGATTGACGAAGCCTATTTCGAATATTGTGAAACCGACGCTGCCTATCCTGACAGTCTGCTGGTGCTGGCTGAGCAGCCACGACCGTGGATTGTGTTGCGGACTTTCTCGAAAGCGTACGGGCTGGCCGGGCTGCGGGTGGGGTATGGTTTAGCCAGTCACCCTGAACTGGTGAATTTGCTGGACAGGGTGCGGACACCTTTCAACATCAACCGTTCGGCGCAGGTGGCTGCCGTGGCGGCATTGCAGGATAAACAGCATGTCCGCGACAGCATTGCGCTGGTCACCGCACTGCGTGAGGACATGGCGGCCGAACTTACCGCGCTCGGTTTTAACGTCGCCTCATCCTATGCCAACTTCCTGTTCTTCGATTGCGGCCGCCCGGCTACGGAACTGGCACAACGCTTGCTTACTTATGGCGTGATTATCAAACCCTGGCGTGAAACCGGTTATGAAAACTGGATCCGCGTGTCCATCGGTAATGAACAGGATAACCGGCAGTTTATCGACAGCCTGAAACGTATCCTGACGGAGGAGGCGGAGTGAAACGTGCTGCGCTGAACATTGACGATCTGCGCCGGCAGGCGAAATGCGCCTTGCCCCGTTTTGCGTTTAGCTATGTTGAAGGCGGGGCGGATGATGAGCAAACGCTGCAGGATAACCGTGAGGTTTTTGGCCGCTGGCGCTTTATTCCGCCGGTACTGAACGATTCAAGCCAGCGCGATTTGTCCGTCACGGTGTGCGGGCAGCGGCTTTCTGCACCGTTACTGATTGCACCGACAGGCTATAACGGCATGTTGCGTTTCGGCGCGGATACCATGCTGGCCCGTACAGCGAAACGCGCGGGTATCGCCTATATCCAGAGCACGGTTTCAACCGCTTCGCTTGAAGAAATCGCGGCACAAAATCTGCCCCAGCACTGGTTTCAGTTGTATGTGCTCAAAGACCGGACCGTCACCACCAGCCTGCTGGAGCGGGCCAGAGCAGCCGGTTGCACCACGCTGGTGGTCTCGGTTGATGCGGTGCATTTCGGTAACCGCGAAAAAGATAAGCGTAATTACCGGCGGCCGATGAAGCTATCGGTGCTGAGCATGATTGATGTCGCGCTGCATCCGGGCTGGGTCTGGCGAACCTTAAAACCGGCAGGAATGCCTGGTTTCGGCAATCTGAAACCCTACGTTCCGGCAGATAAACAACGAGGAGCGGGCGGGGCGAGCTACTTTTCAGCGCAGATGGATACCCGTCTGAACTGGGAAACCCTGCGCTGGATCCGCAGCCAGTGGCAGGGCGCATTGTTGATCAAAGGGATCCTTGCGCCGGAAGATGCACAGCTCGCTTTTGCGAGCGGAGCCGATGGCATTGTGCTGTCAAATCACGGCGGGCGTCAGCTCGACGGTTCGGTAAGTGCACTGGAAGTGCTGCCGGAAATCCGCAAGCTGTGCGGTTCGCAGGCGACGATCCTCATCGACAGCGGTTTTCGCCGTGGCACTGACGTGGTGAAAGCCCTGGCGCTGGGCGCGGATGCGGTGCTGCTCGGCAGACCGATGTTATATGGTGTCGCCGCAGCCGGTGAGGCGGGCGCGCAACGGGCGCTGGAGATTATTTTGCAGGAAGTTGACCGCACGATGGCGCAGCTTGGCTGCACGTCGGTTCGCCAGCTTGGGCCGCATTTGTTGCGTCAACAACCCTATTGATTTGAAGTAATAACAAAAGCATCTTCAGAGAATTTCCATCAGACCCGTCAAATACAAAAATCACGGAGAGGCAGTTATGCAGGCACAGAATATTATCTTCCCGGCGCAAATCCTGCGCGGACCCGGCGTTATCTCTCAGCTTGGTGACATTTGCGCACTGCTGGGTACGCGTGCGCTGGTGATTGGTGGCCATAAGGCACTGGCCGCCGTGGGGGATAAAATCCGCCACCAGCTTGAGGGTTCCGCCGTGGAACTGGTCGGCAGCGAATGGTTCGGCGGGGAAAGCAGTGAGGGCAATATCAGCCGCCTGGCTAAAATCGTTAAAGATAAAAAAGCCGATATCGTGATTGGTGTGGGTGGCGGCAAATCTCTTGATACCTGCAAAGCCGTTGGCGTGGAAACCAGTGTGCCGGTTGTGACGATTCCGACGATTGCCGCGACCTGCGCCGCCGTCACGCCGCTGACCATCCGTTACCACGACGACGGTCATTTCCGGGATTTATTCCCGCTGCCACAGGCACCGGCTTCGGTGATCATCGACAGCGAAATTCTGGCTGTTGCCCCGTTGCGCTGGCTGGCTGCAGGCCTTGGCGACACGCTGGCAAAATGGTATGAATTCCGTGCCATCAGCGGTCATCACGGCCAGCTGAGCGGCGTCGCACGTTCTTCCAGCGCCAACAGCCGGATCTGCTATGACCTGATCGAATCTTACGGCCCGGCGGCCTGCGACGCCGTCCGCGCCGGTAAACCGAACGCCGGGCTGGATCAGGTACTCGATGCTATTTTCATGTTTGCGGGCCTGACATCGCTGATGAGCAGCGGGGCACATGCCGCTGCTTCCCACGCTATTTATGAAGGTTTCACGGTCTGTGATAAAACCCGTGAATTCGGCCACGGTCTGCTGGTCGGCTTCGGCAACCTGTGCCTGCTGGCGCTGGAGAACCGCAGTGATGAGGAACTGCTGGAAGCCGTCAGACTTGCGCAAGCCTGCGCTGTGCCGCTGCGTCTGAGTGAGATAGCCGATCTTAATGAGGATGAGCTGGAAAGTATTGTGCAGGCATCACTGCATGCGCCGGATATGGCGAATATGCCGGGACAGGTGACGGCGGAGGCGCTGTATGCGGCAATTGCAAGGGTGGAGGAAATGGGGGCGAGAATTTAAGGATTTTTAGAGTTTCAGGTGTGTCGTGCAAGCTTTAACTTATTGGTTTTTCATTAATACCCCCTCCCGGCCTCCCCCTTCGCAGGGGGAGGAGCAAAAGCCAATCCCACAAGCAACCCGGTCGGCTCCCTCCCCTGCGAAGGGGAGGGTTGGGGTGGGGTATTACAGACAAAACAGTAACTTATGCACACTCCGGTTGAACGCCGAGCTTGCACGGGGCCTGAGCCAACCCGTGTCTGACATCAGATCCCCGCCAGATATCCCCCGTCCACATAGAGCACCTGCCCGGTGATATACGCTGCGGCCGGGCTGCTCAGAAATACCGCTGCGCCGATCAGATCTTCCAGTTCGCCAAATCTTCCCAGCGGGATCTTTGTCTGCATCTGCCGACACCAGGCGGCGTTGTCATAAAACTCAGCGGTCAGGTCTGTTTTGAAATATCCCGGTCCGATGCCGTTCACCCGGATGTTTTTACCGGCCCATTCCGTCGCCAGAGTATGTGTCAGGCCGACCATCGCCGATTTAGATGCGCCGTAAGCAGCAGCGCCGGGCACGCCGACCTGGCTGGTCAGGGAGCACAGATTCAGGATGCTGCCACCGCCATTTTCAGCCATCAGCCGTGCTGCGGCCTGGGCGCAGAAAAATGCGCCTTTAAGATTGGTGGTCAGAATGCGGTCCCACAGCACTTCGTCGACATCCATCGACGGGCATAACTGTTCAGTACCGGCATTGTTAACCAGCACATCCGGCGGTGCGGGCAGGGAGGCGAAAGCGTCGGCAAAAGTGGCGGGCTGCGTGACGTCCAGTACCAGCGGCGTGGCGTCACCGCCTTGCTGGCGGATTTGTTCGCAAACGGCATTCAGCGTGGTGATATCACGCCCGCAGACAATGACGCTGGCTCCGGCTTGTGCCATACCTGAAGCCAGGGCCTGACCAATGCCGCGTGAACTGCCGGTGATCAGTACCCGCCTGCCTTGCAGCGAGAAACGTTGCAGGGAGAAAGGAGAGGCCATCAGGGTCTCCCCACAGGGCTTATCCGCGCCAGCCAGTCGCTGAACTCATCGGTATCTTCGACCGGTTCGCTGCCGAGCATGACGGCCATTGCCAGCCCGAGGGCGGAACTGGTTGGCGTATGGCCGCTGAAACCTCCGGCGCGTAAATCCAGTACCAGCGTCGGGCAGCAGAACATGGCGAGCCGGAAGATCCGCTGCCAGTGGGGTGGCAGCCAGCCGTGGCGGGCGAGTTGCGTCAGTAACGGCTGCCAGTATTCCTCGCCTTTGTCGCGTAAAAACGCTGCGCGCAGCGGGGTTAACTGCCAGTTATGATCGACATATAACGTGTCGCCGCGACGCATCACGGTCACTTTGTAAAGTTCGCCGCAGCGTGAAGGTTCATACAGCCACAGCGGATGGGCAAAAATGTTGTGGAATGTGGCTTTGATTTCCGCCAGTAGCGCCGGAATATTACGACCGGCAAACGCCGGGTCGAAGCTGACCAGTTGCGGGATTTCCTCCGTGGTGTCGTACCAGACGTTGGCATTATGCGCGTCACCGTGCGCGGTAATCACCCCGTGATCGGCCAGTGCCGCCGGTGCCAGGCGGACGCCTGCTTCACTGAATAGTTGGCGTAAACTGTGCTGATAAGCCACGCCGTTGATTACCCATCGCAGGTTGCTCAGCGTCTGCCATTCCAGTTCCTCATCTTCCAGCCGGAAGGTTTTACCGACGTAAAAACGGGCCACGCGACCACCAAAACCCGCGGTGATTTCCGGGTTTTCCGGAGAAATTAGCCGGTGATAGAACAACTGATGGACAGGTTCGGCCGCCACCGCACTGACTGAGCCGGGTTTCAGCGTCGGCAGGGTATGGGTCAGAATATCGCGGTCAGCGCGGCGCTGTGCCTCTTCGATTTCCGCTTCCTGGTCCCACGCCTGCTGCTGTTCGATATCGCGGCAGATGTCCGCCATGCGCCGGTCATGGCGCAGGGTGTACATCAGAATCTGACGCCCCGGCTCGCCGCAGGCATAGACAGGAACATCCACGCGAAAGCCGCTTTCACGCAGCAATTCTGCGTTGTAATACTCCTCGATGGTTTTATCTTCGCCTTCTTCATTGTGATATTTGAAGAACAGGGCGCGGCCATCCTCAAGGGTCACGGTGCCGTTGAGAGAGTTGAGGCTGTACTGATCGCGGTTGATGGTGAGCTGACCGGCAGCCACGCCGGTGACTTCGCCGATAAGCTGGCGCAAAACGTCTGCCGCCTGCTGCCATTCTCCCGCCTGCACTAACTGACGCGCCTGCGCGGCCAGCGGTTCACTGCCCGTCATATTGCTCATCGTTACTGGCCTTTTTTGTTGATGATCTCAGTGCGTAAAGCCGATACCGCCAGCGCGTGGCCGGGGAATCCTTCATACAATGCAAAGGCGTGTGCTTTATCGGCCAGCGGCTGATAGCCTTCGCGGGTGACATAGCCTACGGAGATCCGTTTCATGTAATCGAACACAGACAGCGGCCCGACGGTTTTCGCTGCGCCATTGGTCGGCAGAACTGCGTTCGGTCCGAGGACGAAATTCCCCAGCGTGATCGGTGTGTAATTGCCCAGCAGGATTTCACCGGCATTGCGGATTTTGCCCATCACGGCCATCGGCTCTTCGGCCAGAATTTCCAGATGTTCCGGCGCGTACTGATTAACAAATTCAACGGCTGCGGTGAAATCTGCTGTCAGCACCACGCCGCCGTGGGTTCCGCATAATACGGCCTGTGAGAATCCGGCCCGTTTTTCATCGAGCTGCGCCCAGTAACCGGGCAGTGCGGCGATGGCCTGTTCAGCGACCCGACGGCTGCTGGTGACCAGATACGCCGAAGAATCCGGGCCATGTTCTGATTCGATGATCAGATCCAGCGCTGCCAGCGCACCGTCCACGGTGTCATCGGCGAGGATCAGGCTTTCGCTTGGACCGGCAGGAATGCCGGGGTCGATCAGATTCGAGAGTTGACGCTTGGCGGCCACCACCCACGGGCTGCCGGGGCCGACTGTCTTCAGGCACTTCGGCACGGTTTCAGTGCCAAATGCCACGGCAGCGACACCCTGTGCGCCGCCGCATTTGTACACTTCGGTAATGCCAACCAGACGAGCGGCCACCAGCGTGGCGTCATCGACTTTGCCGTCGGGGCCAGGCGGGGTGATGACAATGGCACGTTTTACACCTGCGACCACCGCCGGAATGGTGGTCATCAGTAACACGCTTGGGAATGAGCCTTTGCCGCGTGGCACGTAACAGGCTACGGAATCGATGGGCACATGGCGGTCACCGGCAAAGGCGCCGGGGCGGATTTCTTTCATCCACATGTCTTCCGGTTTTTGTGCTTCATGGAAGGCGCGGACGTTTTCGACGGCGAAACGGATCGATTCCACCACCTGCGGATCGAGGCGTTCAAACGCCGTTTCGAATTCCGTATCTTCCGCCAGAATGCTCATATGCGGCGCGGTAACGCCGTCGAAATCGCGGGCAAAACGGCGCAGGGCGGCATCGCCTTCGGTACGCACCGCTTCAATGATCGGCGCAACGCGCTCAGTGAAAAACGACAAATCGGCTTCCGTGCGTTTGAACAGCTCCGCTGGCAGTTCAGACGAATCACTCAAATCATGAAAAGTTACGGCTTGAAAAGGTGCAGACATGGTCAATCTCCGGTTATCAGGCCAGCGCAGCGCGGGGATGGCCGCTGCGGATAGTGTGCAGGACCTGGCGTTGCAGATCAGTGAATTCAGGGCTGGCGGTCAGTTCCTCACGGCGCGGACGCGGTAACGGCACGTCGTAAGTCGCCGCAATCGTGCCGGGACCCATCACCACAATGCGGTCAGAAAGGTATACCGCTTCTTCAATATCGTGGGTGACGAACATGACGGTCAGCCGGTGTTGCTCCCAGATGCCGGTCAGTAATTCCTGCATCTGATGGCGGGTCATGGCATCCAGCGCGCCAAAGGGTTCATCCATCAGCAGGATTTTAGGGCGGTAAGACAGCGCACGGGCGATGGCGACACGCTGTTTCATGCCACCGGAAAGCTCCGCGGGCCAGGCATCAGCAAACTGCGTCAGTTGCACCAGTTCGAGATGCTGACTGGCTTTTTCACGGCATTCCGCGCGGCTGAATCCGGCGGCTTTCAGCGCAAACTCAATGTTCTGACGCGCTGTCAGCCAGGGCAACAGGGTGTAAGACTGAAATACCACGCCACGGTCAATGCCCGCGCCGCGAATGGTTTTGCCATCCACCTGAACGTCGCCGCTGTCGTAATCCTCAAGCCCGGCAGCAATCGACAATAAGGTGCTTTTGCCACAGCCGGATGTGCCAACCACCGAAACAAATTCATTGTCCGCCAGTGTCAGGCTGATGTCGTGCAGCACTTCGCGCGTTTGTTTGCCAACCTGAAAACTTTTGTGCAGATGGGAAATGGTTAACACCGACATCAGGCGCGCCTCTTGTTGTAGCGGAACAGCACGCGCTCAAGTGCACGCATGATCTGATCGCTGATTAAACCCAGAATACCCAGCAGCAGGATGTAGCCGATGATGGTGTCAGTCTGGAAGAAACGTTGCGACACCACGATGCGGTAACCGAGCCCGGACGTGGATGCCACCAGTTCGGCCAGCACCAGCCACGTCCACGCCCAGCCGAGACTGATGCGCAGTGCGTCCCAGATACCCGGCAGTGCACCGGGTAAAACGATGCGGAACAAGATTTTGCGATCCGGCATGCCTAACGTGCGGCCTAAACCGACAAAATCGCCGGGCACCCGTTTCACGGCGTCGATCACCATCAGAACCTGCTGGAAGAATGTACCGATCCAGATAATCAGGAATTTCTGCACATCGTCGGTGCCGGTCCACAGAATGGTCAGCGGCACGAACGCCACCACCGGCATGTAACGGATAAAGTCCACCAGCGGTTCGGTCAGCGCTTTGAAGAAACCGTAACAGCCTGCCAGCACGCCAATCACAATCGACATCACTGAGGAAATCGCGAAGGCGATACTGATGCGGTACAGGCTGCTTTTAATGTCGCTCCATAGCGTGCCGTCCTGCGCCAGACTGACCATTTTCAGCCAGACATCGGTCAGTTTGGGCAGGAAAATCGGCGGGATCGCGCCGCTGCGGGTTGCCAGCCCCCAGGCAAGAAACAGGATCACGAACAGCGTGACCGCAATGCCGACGAACACTTTGCGCGACGGCAGGCGGCCAATCACCATCAGATTGAGCGGTTTACGACGCGAACTCATGGCAGGCTGTTCACGAAGCTGGCGTCAATCACCCCGGCGGCGGTTACCGGTTTAGGAATAAGCCCGGCGGCGGTGGCTGCTTTGAGCACGTGGGCGAAGGTCTGGTCGGAGAAGGAATGGCTGAGCACCTGTTTGTTTTCCGCCAGCGAGTAATATTTCACGCCGTCAAACGCGGTTTCCAGATCTGCAGGCGTTGCGCCAACCGCTTTGGCAATGATGGCGCGATCCGCTGTGGTATTGGCCTGGTAGTGGGTCAGGGCGGCGTCCCAGCTTTTAATCAACGCAGCGATTTGCCCCGGTTTTTCTTTCAGTACGGAATCACGGACCACCAGCACATCGCCAATCAGGCCGGGATCGGAAGAGCCGCTGTAGAGCATTTTCAGCGACGGGTCCTGTTTTTTCGCGGCAGAAATATAGGGTTCATAAGTGACGGCAGCAGTGACGCGTTTGGCAATCAGCGCGCTGCCCGCAGAATCGGCTGGCATCGGCACCGGTGTGATATCACTCCATTTCAGACCTGCAGAATTAACGGCGCTGTGCAACAGAATGTCGCTGGTGGTGCCTTCTTCAAAGGCCACCTGCTTGCCTTTCAAATCTTTCAGCGTGGTGATGTCTTTGCCCACCAGCAGGGCGTCAGCGGTTTCACTTTGATCCAGTAACAGCACCACTTTGATCGGCAAACCGGCAGAGACCATCGCCATCGCGGTATGTGTGGCAATGTTTGCGCCGTCGATCTGGCCGCTGGCTAAGGCGGCGTTGATGTCTTTATCTTCGGCGAAGTTAATGATATCGACCTTCTCCAGCCCCTGTTGTTTAAAAATGCCCTGACTTTGTGCGACGTGCCACTGGCCGTAACCCAGCCAGGGTTCAATGCCCATTTTGAACGTGCCCGCTTCGGGTGCAGCGGCGGAGGTGCTCAGGCTGAATGTGCTGAGTGCGCCAAGACAACAGGCCAGAGCCAGTTTGTTTTTGAAGAAACCCGTAAAGGTCTGAGAAGGTGACATAATTTCCTCGCTTGGTGTGGGAAGAGAAAAAGACGGCCAATAAAAATCCTAATGTGCAACCCTGTATAGACAAGTGGGTGAAGCAATTACTGCGCCACAGTTGAAATCGCAGAAGGAAATCATGCAGGGCTTTGATGTTATACATTTTTAGATAATTAATGAGAAGAAGGTAAATGAACTTATAATTAAAAGTGATAATCCGCACCACAACATGACTTTCTTTGCACCTTCAGGGTGCAGAAAAACAGTGATATGCAAAGGGTGCATAAGCCGGTCAGCTGGCTCTGGCTTCAGGAACGGGGATTAATGCCTGTTTAAGGGCGTTGTAAAATAACGTCATCACCGAATTAAACGGTGCGCCTTTTTTCAGTACAAGGCTGAACGGTGTGGCAATTTCAATATTCTCCGGCATCAGTGCGCGGAGTTTATTTCCGCCCATAAATGCACTGGCGTAATGTTCAGGCAGAAATCCGAGATAATTTCCCGTCATCAGCAGCATGGTGACGGCTTCGACTTGTACCGCAATGGCGTGCGTGGAAGTGACATCCGAAAAGATATTTTTTTTACTGTGATTGGCGTAAAAATGATTCACCATGTGCGACGATTTGATCTGTGATTCTTTTATTTCAGCGGCAGGGACGCTGAACAGCGGATGTTTGTCGCCGCAATAAAGATAAGCCATTTCATGATAGAGGAAATAGTAATCAAACTCCGGTTTTTCCTGATACACCGGCATGATGCCACAGGTAAAACGTCCGTCGATAATCCCGCGTTCAATCTCGTCCAGCTGAGTGGCGTGCAGGCGAATACTGACCTTCGGTGCCTGACGGTAAATCTCACCCAACGCACTGACTACGGGCGATTGCGGGTCAGTGATGGTGTTATCGATGATGCCAATATTCAGCTCGCCAAACAGTTCATGACGGGCGTGATTGAGTTTGTCGCGAAACTGATTGATGGATGAAAATAAATCAAGGCAGGCCTGATAAGCCACTTTACCGTGTTCGGTTAAATAAAATCCTTCGCGTCCTCGGGTGCAAAGTTTCATGCCAAAACGGATTTCGAGATCAGAAATTTGTTTACTGATCGCTGCCAGACCAATATTCAGTTCATTGCATGCGGCGGTAAAACCACCGGCTTCCACCACGGTTTTAAAGACGCGCAAAAGTTTTAAATCGGCGACACCAAGGCTGTGCTGGTTAATATCACTTTTTGCGGGTGATGTGTTTCCTGATTTGGAAAGTGGACTTTCCATAATTAATATTTACCCCCGCCTTTAAAATCTACACCATCAAATTCACGTAGCCTCACTCGTTATTACCTTGCAAGCCTCAGATTGTTCAGTGTCATTCGTCATGTTGCCGGAAGGGTTTTATTTTCTCTTACCGTCAGACATGCCACCGGATCCAGGTTTGCAACATTTATGCCATACAAGGAAAAAATTATGTCGCAACAGCCAGAATTACTGTGGGGAGCACGCTTCAAACACGGGCCAGCCGCCGCATTAAGCGCATTATCGCGCAGCCCGGAATATTATTTTTCCCTTGCCGAATATGATCTGGAAGGGTGCCGCGCCCATGCGTATGAATTAAGCCGCGCCGGTTTACTCGACGAAAATGAAACCGTCCTGATGGTGGAGGCCATTAAACAACTGGCGAAGGATTTCCGTGCCGGCGTTATTCAGCCGGTTCAGGGGGATGAAGACGTTCACACGTTTATCGAACGCAGCCTGACCGAGCGGCTGGGGGAACTCGGCGGCAAGCTGCGGGCAGGGCGTTCACGTAATGATCAGACCGCTAACGATTTACGCCTCTACCTGCGCGACCACGCCCGCAAGATTGTGGCGGCATTGCTCGAACTTCAGACTGCACTGGTGAAGCAGGCGGAACAGCATATTCATACGCTGGCACCGGGTTTTACCCATCTTCAGCAGGCGCAGCCGATTGTGTTCGGGCATCAGCTGATGGCGCATGCGCAGTCCTTTTGCCGTGACATTGAACGCTTTCAGGACTGGGATAAGCGTTGCGCACTGTCGCCTCTGGGCGCGGCGGCGATGGCGGGTTCTGCGATTGCCCTGCACCCGGAACTCTCCGCCAAAGATCTCGGTTATGACGGTGCCTGTGAGAACTCGATTGATGCCGTAGCCAGCCGGGATCACGTCGCAGAATTCCTGTTTGCGGGCAGTATGCTGAGCGTCAATCTTTCCCGCATCAGTGAAGAAGTGTGTCTGTGGGCATCGCGCCAGTTCCGCTGGGTTGAACTGGACGACGGCTACGCCACCGGCAGTTCCATCATGCCGCAAAAGAAAAACCCGGATATCGCTGAACTGACGCGCGGCAAAAGCGGACGGCTGATTGGCAACGTCACCGCCATGCTGACCACCATGAAAGGCCTGCCGCTTTCCTATAACCGTGACCTTATCGAAGACAAACGTAATGCGCTGGATACCGTCGAACAGTTGCTGTTAGTGCTGCCTGCGATGGCGGGCATGATCGATACCATGACCGTCAATGTTGAGCGTTTACGCGAACAGGCACCGGAAGGCTTTACGCTGGCGACTGAAGTGGCCGACTGGCTGTCGCGCCGTGGCGTGCCGTTCAAGGAAGCCCACGAAATCACCGGCAAACTGGTGCAGGTGTGTGAGCAACATAATCTGGCGCTGCACGAAGTCAGCGACGCGCAGTTACTGGAAGTAGACGCCCGCCTGAGCGCCGACGTGCGTGAATGCCTGACGCTGGAAGCGGCGATCAACGCCCGCAGCGGCAAAGGCGGCACGGCGCCGGTGCGGGTGGCGGAGCAAATTGCGCGGCTGAAAATTCGTCTGCAGGCGCAGGCGCACTGGGCTACAGGCTACGCTGGCTTGTCTTTATAACCGGGCGGGAGAAGGCTTATGACCCCTTATCAGAAAATGTCGGAAAGTGCGAAAAGCGCAGAGATTGATCTCAGCGAATATCACTACGTGCCGCAACGTTATTACGGCCGGATTTTTGCCTCGGTGGTGATCCTGCTGCTGCTGGCGTTGCTGGTGAATGCCTTTGCGCACGGCAAAATCGAATGGCAGTACGTGGCGCAGTTCCTGACCGCCAAAGCCATTCTGTTCGGGCTGGGCAATACCATTGTGATGTCGGTGCTGGCGATGGCGCTGGGGATCGTGTTCGGGGTGATTATCGCCGTGATGCGCATGTCGCAAAACCCGGTCCTGCGCAGCGTGGCGATGGGGTACACGTGGATTTTTCGCGGCACCCCGCTGATTTTACAACTGTTGCTGTGGTTTAACCTGGCGCTGATTTTCCCGGTCATCGCCATTCCCGGCGTATTCAGCATTCAGACCGTCGATATCATGACGCCGTTCACCGCCGCGCTGCTCGGCCTGAGCATTAATCAGGGCGCGTACACCTCGGAAGTGGTGCGTGCCGGGCTGATCTCGGTCGATCTCGGGCAGTACGAAGCCGCGAAATCCATCGGCATGACCCGTCTGCACGCGCTGCGGCGGATTATTTTGCCCCAGGCAATGCGGGTGATTATCCCGCCCATCGGTAACGAATTCATCAGCATGGTGAAAACCACCAGCCTTGCCAGCATGATCCAGTACTCCGAAGTGCTCTATAACGCGCAGACCATTTACTTCGCCAATGCGCGGGTAATGGAACTGCTGTTTGTGGCGGGCATCTGGTATCTGGTGGTGGTGACCGTGCTGTCGCTCGGGCAGAACCGTCTGGAACGATATTTTGGCCGTGGCACCCGCCGCCGCACCAGCCACTGACAGGAGCCTGACCATGAAAAGTATTATCAAAGCCGTCAACGTTAATAAGTACTTTGATCAGTTTCAGGCGCTGAAAAACGTCAATCTTGAGGTTAAACACGGCGAAGTGATGTGCATCATCGGGCCTTCCGGCTCAGGGAAAAGCACATTTCTGCGCTGCATCAATCAACTTGAGCGCATCGACAGCGGGGGCGTCTGGGTCGATGACGAACTGGTCGGTTACCGCATGGACGGCAAAAAACTGTATCCGCTTAATGACCGGCAGATTGCCCGTCAGCGGCTGAAAACCGGCATGGTATTCCAGCGTTTCAATCTGTTCCCGGATAAAACCGCGCTGGAAAACATCATCGAAGGGCCATGTCAGGTGCTGCTGCGTCCGGTGAAAGAGGCGACGCAGGAAGCGATGGCGCTGCTTGAACGCGTCGGGCTGGCGCATAAGCGTGATGCTTATCCGCTGGAACTTTCCGGCGGCCAGCAACAGCGCGTGGCGATTGCCAGGGCGCTGGCGATGAAACCCAAAGTGATGCTGTTTGATGAACCCACCTCGGCGCTCGACCCGGAGATGGTGGGCGAAGTGCTGGCGGTGATGCGCGGCCTGGCGGCAGAAGGCATGACCATGATTGTGGTTACGCATGAATTAGGTTTCGCGCGGGAAGTGGCAAACCGCGTGGTCTTCATGGACGAGGGCGGAATTATAGAAAGTGGTAATCCGGAAGACATTTTGCTCAACCCGCAAAATCCACGGACGCAGAACTTTATTTCTGCCGTCCTGATCTGACCCTTTTGACGTTAACTTTTGACTATGGGAATGCCTTCATGAAAAAAACATTGTTGTCCCTCATTACCGCTGGCGTGCTGCTGAACGGCGCTGTTTCTGTCGCCAGCGCGGCGGAGCTGAAGCAAAAAGACGAAATTAAAGTGGCGATGATGCCGAACTATCCGCCGCTGGAATTCAAAGATCCGGCCACCGGTAATCTGACCGGCATGGATTACGATCTGGGCATGGAACTCGGCAAACGCCTGAACCGCAAAATCAGCTGGCAGGAAATCGGCTTTGAACAGATGGTTAACGCCGTCGCCACCCATCGTGTCGATATGATTTTATCCGGTATGACCGACACCAAACCGCGTCAGGACATCGCCACGTTCGTCGATTACTACAACAGCGGACCGCAGTTCTATACCACCGTCGCGCACAAAGAAATCAATACCATGCTGGATTTGTGCGGCAAGAAAGTCGGCACCAGCCGCCGTACCACATTCCCGGCTGAAATTGCGGCCTGGAGTGAAGCTAACTGTGTTCCGGCAGGTAAGCCCGCCATCGTGGTGATTGGCGCGGAAGGCACGGCGGATGCGCGCACCCAGTTGCGTCAGGGGCGTATTGAAGGCGTGGTGCAGGGCAGCGAAACCCTGCCGTACATCATGAATCTGGAGAAAGACACCTATAAACCGCTGGGCAAAGCTTTTGCCTATCAGGTGACCGGTATGGGGATCAGCAAGGACGATCAGCCGCTGATTGACGCGGTAAAAGGCGCGCTGACCGACATGATCGCCGACGGTACCTATCTGAAAATCCTCACCAAATGGGGTTTGCAGGATGGTGCAATCCAGGAAGTGACCATCAATAAAGGCAAATAACCTCAGGTGACGGACTGACTCATGACGATTTCACAACAGGCGGCCAGTTTATGGCCGCAAAACAAACGCGGCTGCATGGCGCTGGCGTTTGACCTCGACGGCCCGACCGGTGATGCGATGCTTAACGGCACCCTCTGGCAGAAAGCGGATTACTTTACCTTCGGCGCTTACGGACCCTACCGCGCGCTGGAGCGCATTCTTGATTTGCTTGATGATCACCAGCTTCCGGCGACATTTTTCATCCCCGCGTGGGTCGTGGAGAACTGGCCGAAACAGTGTCAGGCGATTGTCGGACGCGGCCATGAAGTGGCGTATCACGGTTACCGTCATGAGTCTTTTTACGCCATCAGCGTGGAGAAGCAGTTGTGGGTGATGCAGAAATCCCGCGAGATTTTCTGGCAGTTTCTGGGCATCCGTGCTGAGGGTTTTCGCACGCCTTCCGGTGACTGGCATGCAGAAACCCCCGCCATGTTACTGGAGGCGGGCGTGACCTATTCCAGCAGTATGCGCGGCGACGACCGGCCTTATCTCATCAGCGTTGCGGGGCATGATCGCACGCTGGTGGAAATCCCGGGCCGCTGGGAAATGGACGATTACGCTTCTATTGCCTATACCCGCGAGCCGAATTTCCCCTCAGGCTTAGACCGTACCGCCAGCTATGAACTGACGCTGGATAACTGGTGTCGTGAATTCGATGGCGCAATGGATGAAGGGCTGAGCCTGACCACGTTGTTCCATCCAAAAATCAGCGGAAAACCCGGACGCATTATGCTACTTGACGCATTTTTTGCTCACCTGAAAGCGCGGGATGACGTGTGGTTTGCACGTTGCCGGGACGTCGCGCACTGGTGGATGCAGGAGCATGCCAATGACTGAACAAAACTGGCCCGCAGGTTACCGCTCTGCGGTGGTGATTACTGTTGATTTCAATGATATTCACGGCATTCTCAGTCAGGTGCCTGCGGTGGCCGGACGCGAAAAAACGCTGTCCGTCTGGCGTTATGGCACGCTGCGCGGCATCGACAGGCTGCTGGGTTTGCTGGAGGAGAAAAACCTGCGCAGCTCGTGGTGTGTGCCGGGCATGGTGGCGGATGAAAACCCGCAGAAGATCCGTGATATAGACCGTGCCGGTCACGAACTGGCGAGCTGTGGCTATGAATTCGTCCATTTTGACGGCCTGTCGTTGCATCAGCAAACTGACAGCCTGCAACGGGGTAAAGCGGCGCTGAAAGCGCTGACGGGTAAAGTGCCACGCGGCTTTCGTTTGCCCGCCGGTAACTGGGCGCCGGGCTTTGCGGATGTGCTGGCGGATGAAGGATTCAGCTGGACATCCGGCTGGCGCGGTGATGATTTACCCTATTTCCAGCCGATGCAGGATGGTCTGGCGTCGCGGCTGGTGGAACTGCCGCTGCATTATGAAATGGAAGACGAGCCGTATTTTGCCTTTAACCTCAGCCCGGCGGTGCCTCCGGCGCAGTCGCGGATTGCCTCTTACCGCCATACCCTCGGCAATATGAAGATGGATTTCGACGGCTTCCACCGTTTTGGCCTGTGTTACGTGCTGCGCCTGCATCCGGAAGTGATCGGCACGGCAGGGCGCATTGGTATGCTGGCGGAACTGCTGGATTACATCACTTCGCACCCGGACGTCTGGGTGGCGACGGCCGGCGAAGTCGCGGACTGGTGGTCGCAGAATCAGCCGCAAAACGAGGCGTCGCATCCGGCGCAAATCTGGATGCAACACACCGCGCCGGGAGTCAGCTATGAGTAATGTTTCACAACAGCAGGTTCTGGCCGGATTCGTGGTGAATACCCGTTTTGAGGATTTGCCGCCACGGCTTGTTGAACGCGCCAAACGGCATATCCTCGACACGCTCGGCGCGGGGCTGGTGGGATCCGCCAGCGATGTTGCAAAACAGGTGGCGGCGATGATCCTCGGTGAAGGCGCATTGCCGCTTTCGCCGGTGTGGGGCTGTCGCGAACTGACGTCGCCGCGCAACGCCGCGCTGCTTAACGGCGTGGCGGCGCATGCGCTGGAACTTGATGATACCGGCGGTTGCGATCATTCCGGCGCGGTGGTGATTCCGGCTTTGCTGGCAGTACTGCCGTTATGCCCGCAACCGGTCAGCGGAAAAGCGTTTATCACTGCGGTCGTGATCGGTTATGACGTGGCGCGCCGCGTGCTGGAAGCCTGTGGCGGATATTCACCACATAACGGCGCAGGCTGGCATTCGACATCCACCTGCGGCGTGTTTGGTGCGGCGGCGGCAGCCGGAAAATTAATGGGGCTGAATGCGGCGCAAATCAGTTCGGCGTTAGGCATCTCCGGCAGTTTCAGCGGCGGCTTGTGGGCGTTTATCCACGACGGTTCGCAGAGTAAAAAACTGCACGCCGGACGTGCTGCCGAAGGCGGTGTGCTGGCCGCGCTGAGTGCCAGGCAGGGCATCAGCGGCCCATCGCAGTTATTCGGGGATAAATGGGGAGGATTCCTTTCCACGCTGGCTCCTGCCAGTGCAACGCCGGAAGCGCTGACCGCGCAACTGGGGGAAATCTGGAAGCTGGAACGTTGTTCCATCAAGCCTTACGCCTCCTGTCGTGGCACGCATTCAGCCATTGACGCCACCGGCATTTTGCTGGAAAGACTGAATGCCAGTGCGGAGGATATCGAAAAAATCGTTGTGCGCTTGTGTCCGTTCCTCAACGGCATGTGCGGCGACAACGAAATCGCCACGCTGGCCGCCGCGCAGATGAGTATCCGCTACGCTATCGCCGCCCGCGTGGTCTTTGGACACGCAGGGCTGGCGGCGTATGACGCTGATAAACGTCAGGATCCGGCCTTGCTGGAGATGATCCGCCGGATTGATTTGCGGGAAGACGACACCCTGAGCGCCGACGGCGAGCCGGATGTCACGCTCTTCACCCGTTCTGGCCAGTCGCAAACCCTGCGGGTTGATGTCGCGCTAGGTGCGCCGGGTAATCCGGTTTCTGATGAGCAACTTAAACAGAAGTTTATCTCGCTGGCGACACGGGTGATGTCGGAGGAAGGGGCAGAGAGGATATGGGAGCAGGGGATGCGGCTGGATCTGGCGCGAGATATTAATGCGTTCATCGGGCGGTAACTCCTTCCCCCTTCGCAGGGGGCGGTGCAAAGAGACAGGGCAAATTTTTCACTTGTTCATCCTGCGTGGCTGGTGTCAAATCAGATGATTAGCCTCCAGCGGGTAAGACCGTTAAATAAAGGAAATCCTATGACTCAGACCCTGCGTACCGGCCTCGTCGGCTACGGCTTCGCCAGTAAAACCTTTCATTCACCCCTGATTGATGGCACGCCCGGCCTCGAGCTGGCGGTGGTTTCCAGCAGCGATGCGGGCAAAGTCCATGCGGACTGGCCCAATGTGGAGGTGGTAGATTCGCCGGAAAAGCTGTTTGCCGATGCGTCCATTGATCTGGTGGTGATCCCGACGCCCAATACCACCCATTTCCCGCTGGCGAAACTGGCGCTGGAAGCGGGTAAGCACGTTATCGTGGATAAACCCTTTACCGTAACACTTGAGGAAGCCCGCGAGCTTGACGCGCTGGCGCGTGAAAAAGGCAAGGTGCTGTCAGTATTTCATAACCGTCGCTGGGATTCGGATTTCCTCACGGTTAAAACGCTGATTGAAGAAGGTGCGCTCGGCGATATCGTCTATTTCGAATCCCATTACGACCGTTACAAACCGCAGGTTCAGCAGCGCTGGCGTGAAAGTGATGCGCCGGGCAGCGGCATCTGGTTCGATTTGGGTTCGCATCTTCTGGATCAGGCGCTGCAATTGTTCGGACTGCCGGAAACGTTGCAGGCGGATCTGGCTGTACTGCGCCCCGGCGGTAAAGCCGTGGACTATTTCAACGCGGTGCTGACCTATCCGCGCCGTCGCGTGGTGCTGCACAGTACGGTGTATGCGGTTGCCGAAACTGCGCGTTTTATCGTGCAGGGCGAGAAGGGCAGCTACGTGAAATTCGGGCTGGATCCGCAGGAGGACCGCCTGAAAGCCGGTGAACGTCTGCCACAGCCTGACTGGGGATTCGACAAGCGCGATGGTGTGATTACGCTGAGCCACGACGGCGTACTGGCGGAAAAATCGCTGCTGACCATTCCGGGCAATTACCCGGCTTATTATGCCGGGGTGCGGGATGCCATTAACGGACAGGGCGACAATCCGGTTCCGGCGGCGGATGCTATCCGTGTGATGGAAATGCTCGAACTGGGGATGCAGTCCTCAGAACAACAGGCGACCCTGAAAGTCATCAAGAACTAACACGTCGTCTACGCTTCTTAAGTGTCACTTTGGTGGCACTTTTATTTTTCATTTGTTATTCACTTTGCAAGGAAGGTTCATGTCCTGGTTACAACGTCTGAAAATCGACAAGTTTTTGCTGATCCTGGTTTGTGTTGTCGTGGTCGCCTCATTTTTCCCGTGTGAAGGCATTTATAAAACCTTCTTCGGTTACCTGACCACGGCCGCTATCGCGCTGCTGTTCTTTATGCACGGTGCGAAGCTTTCCCGTGAAGCGATCATGGCGGGTATCAGCCACTGGCGTCTGCACGTAGTGGTGTTTCTCAGCACCTTCGCGTTGTTCCCGCTGCTCGGTCTGGGGATGAAATGGCTGGTGCCGGTGGGGATCCTGACGCCGACGTTGTACTACGGTTTCCTGTATCTCTGCGCACTACCTGCGACCGTGCAGTCTGCGATTGCTTATACTTCGGTGGCGGGTGGTAACATTCCGGCGGCTATTTGCAGCGCGTCGGCATCCAGTATTCTTGGCGTGTTCCTCTCGCCGGTGCTGGTCGGCCTGCTGATGCATACACAGGGCGGCACCACTGACACCCTGCACGCCATCGGTTCTATTGTGCTGCAACTGATGGTGCCGTTTATCATCGGGCATCTTTGTCGTCCGCTGATTGGCGGCTGGGTACAGCGTCACAAGAAAATCGTCAACGTCACTGACCGTTCATCGATTCTGCTGGTGGTATATGTGGCGTTCAGTGAAGCGGTGGTGCAGGGGATCTGGCATCAGATCAACGGCTGGTCGCTGCTGGCGATCCTCGGCTGTTCTGTTGTTCTGCTCACTATTGTGCTGATCATCAATACTTACGTGGCGCGTCTGTTTGGTTTTAACACCAAAGATGAAATCACCATTGTGTTCTGCGGGTCGAAGAAGAGTCTGGCGAACGGTATTCCGATGGCGAACGTGCTGTTCCCGGCTGCTGCAGTAGGGGCGATGGTGCTGCCGCTGATGATTTTCCACCAGATTCAGTTGATGGTGTGCGCGGTACTGGCCTCACGCTATGCCAAACGTGTGGCACGTGAAGAAGCCGCGGCACTGCTGAAGAAAGAAGAAGTAAAAACGGTTTGACAGGTTGAATCGAAAAGAAAAGGGCGGAGATTATTCCCGCCCTTTTTTATTGTCACAGAAAGCGTTACGCCGATACTTTGTCGCGAATGGCCTGCTTTTCAGCGTCGGTCAGGAACGCCATGGTCAGGCCGTTTTCCTGTGCCTTGCGGATCTCGTCTGGCGTCAGCCCGGCAGCCGGTGCGGCGACGTTATATTCGTTAGCAATCTCAATGCCCTGAACCGCCGGGTCATCGGTATTGATTGAAGCCAGCACGCCGTGACGCAGGAAAATCGCCAGCGGATGCTGTTCAAAAGAGGCAACGGTGCTGGTCTGTATGTTGGAAGTCAGGCAGGATTCGATACCAATCTGATGCTTCGCCAGGAAATCCATCAGTTGCGGATCCTGTGCGGCTTTCACGCCGTGACCGATACGCTCTGCGCCCAGCTCGCGGATCGCCTGCCAGATGCTTTCCGGCCCTGCGGCTTCACCGGCGTGCACGGTAATGCGCCAGCCTGCGTCACGCGCACGGTTAAAGTGGCTGAGGAACAGACTGCCGGGGAAACCCAGTTCATCACCGGCCAGATCCAGTGCGGTAATGCCGTCGCGGTGCGCCAGCAAACCCTCAAGCTCTTGCTGGCAGGCATCTTCACCAAAGGTACGGCTCAGAATGCCAATCAGACGCACATCGATATTATGATGTTGCTGACCTTCGCGGATCCCTTCAATCACCGCTTCCACCACGCCAGCGACCGGCAGTTTGTGGTTCATCGCCATGTAATACGGGGAGAAACGCAGCTCGGTATAATGCAGACCGGCACGCGCCGCATCTTCAACGTTTTCTTTGGCGATACGGCGGCAGGCATCAAGATCGCCCAGCACTTTTACGCCCCAGTCGAGTTTCTGCAGAAAACTCACCAGATCCGGTTCGGTATGCATCACCTGGACATGCGGGCGCAGGGCTTCAAGTTCATTGGCAGGCAAGGTCAGGTTAAACTGACGGCCTAAATCGAGAATGGTTTGAGCGCGGATGTTGCCATCAAGGTGGCGGTGAATGTCGGTCAGGGGAAGGCGTGTGTCGATCATGGTGTGCACTCATTATTATTGAAATGTGCGGGGCATTATAACTGTATTTAGTTGCGCAACAAGAAGGGTTTTGAATTTGCTCCCTCCCCTGCGAAGGGGAGGGTTGGGGTGGGGTATTAAAGAAATATCAGGAGGTTGAAGTGTGAATCGACCAGGTGTTTGCCCTTAAAACCCCCTCCCGTCCTCCCCCTTCGCAGGGGGAGGAGCTTAGACCAACTCCCTGATGGCATTGATTAATTTTTCAACACCCGCTTCCACCTTCGATCTCGGACAGCCAACATTCAGGCGCAGGAAGCCGTTGCCTTCTTCGCCGTAGGTATAACCCGGCATGATGGCGACTTTTTGATGTTCGATCAGCTCATTTTGCAGTTGATTATCGTCAAGCCCGAGCGGGCGCAAATCAATCCAGGCCAGATAGGTGGATTGCGGCGGCTGCCAGTTGAGCTGCGGGAAGGCAGCGTTCAGTTGTTCCGCAACGTATTGCAGATTGCCCTGTAAATATTCCCGCAGCGCGTCAAGCCAGGGTTCACCGTGATGATACGCGGCAACGTGCGCATGAATGGCCAGCACTGCCGGAGACGATAAGCCATCACAGGATTTCAGCTGATGCAGATACGCCTCGCGCGGGGCCTGATGGCTGATCAGGCCGTAAGCGCCGGTCAGCGCCGGGATGTTGAAACTTTTCGAGCCGGACGTCAGTAACGCCCATTCACCGCGTGCGACTTCATTCCACGGCGTATGGCGGTTTTCGCCCCAGACCATATCCATGTGGATTTCATCACTGATCACCCGCACGTGGTGGCGTTCGCAAAGTTCTGAGATGAGCGCCAGTTCTGTACGCGTCCAGACTTTACCGGTCGGGTTATGCGGGCTGCACAGCAACAGCAAAGTGCAGGCCGGTTGCGCCAGCAGACTTTCCAGATGTTCTGCGTCCAGCGCCCAGTCGTTAGCGTTTTTAATCAGCGGACAGGCCAGCATCTGGCGCTGATTGCCATCCACAACTTTGAAGAAGGCGTCATAGGCGGGCGTAAATGTCACCACGCCGTCGCCCGGCTGGCTCCACTGGCGGATCAGTTGCGCAACCATGTAAATCACTGACGGGCCGTAAACCACCATTTCGCGGTCAATCTGGCTGTTAAAACGTTGCTGATACCAGTGCGCCACCGCGCCGAGAAAATCATCGTGATGCCAGCGGCTGTAACCGAGCACGCCGTGTTGCAGACGTTTTTGCAGCGCATCGAGAATGCAGGGCGCGGCGGGGAAATCCATGTCGGAGATGGTAAATGGCAGTAAGTCTGCACTGCCGAAACGGTCAGCAACGTAATCCCACTGGGTGCACCAGGTGCCATGACGGTCGGTAACGGTGGAGAAATCAAAAGTCATTCTTTTCACTCCCTGAATAAAGCAGAAAAGGGCGACCGGAGTCGCCCTGTTAATCATAGTTACGCGATAGCCGGTTCCGGCGCGGGCTGACTCGCCGCGGTGCGGATCAGGTAATCAAGTTCATCTTTCACTGATTGCACCTGCGGACCAATCACCACTTGCAGATTGTGTTCGTTAAGATGCACAACACCGATGGCGCGGTTGGCTTTCAGCGTGGCATCGTCGACCAGCGACATATCTGCCACGGAAAGACGCAGGCGGGTGATGCAGTTATCCAGAGAAACGATATTACCGGCACCGCCCAGCGCGCTCAGAATAACCGGCACGTTGTAGCCAGATTTACTGGAAGACGGCACCGCTGCGGCAGCAGGCATGTTCTCAGATTCCCGGCCCGGGGTTTTAATGTTAAAGCGGGTGATGGAGAAGCGGAAGATGGCGTAATAAGCCGCGAACCAGATAGCCGCCACAACCGGCACCAGATACCACTTGGTGGCAGTGCCGTGCAGGATACCGAAGACCACAAAATCGATGATGTTGCCGTCAGTATTGCCGATGGTTACACCCAGAACCGACATGATGGTGAAGCCCAGGCCGGTCAGAATGGCGTGGATCACGTACAGAACCGGCGCAACAAACAGGAACAGGAATTCGATCGGTTCAGTGGTGCCGCCAACCACACAGGCAACCACGCCGGAAATCAGCAGACCTTTAATTTTATGACGGTTTTCAGGTTTCGCGCAGTGGTACATCGCCAGTGCAGCACCCGGCAAGCCGCCGAGGAACGCAGGCATTTTGCCCTGAGAAAGGAACTGTGTCGCGCTTTCAGAAAAACCGTGCGTGGTCGGGCAGGAAAGCTGCGCCTGGAAGATGGTCAGCGCGCCGCTGACTTCGCGACCACAGACATCCAGCGTACCGCCAGCTTCGGTGAAGCGGATCAGTGCAACCAGAATGTGATGCAGACCAAAAGGTAACAGCAGACGCTCGCCGGAACCGAAAATCATCGGACCAAATACCCCTGCGCCCTGAATCAGACGGCCCAGACCGTTAATGCCAGCGGCGAAGAAAGGCCAGATCAGCGGGATAAGCAAACCGACCAGACCGAGCACCACCGTGGTGACAATCGGGACAAAACGCGTGCCGCCGAAGAAGGCCAGCGCATCCGGCAAACGGATCGTGTTGTAGCGTTCGTGCAGGATGTACACGATGATACCGACAATCACTGCGCCCAGAATACCGGTGTCGATAGACTGAATGCCGAGGATCATCTGGATATTATTGGCTTTCAGCACCATCGGGTCGACGGTCGGCAATGTGCCGTTGGCGGTCAGGAAAAAGTTAATCGCCAGATTCAGCACGGCGAAACCGACGAAGCCGGAGAAAGCCGCCACACCTTTGTTTTCACGCGCCATGCCCAGCGGGATAGCGACCGCAAACATTACCGGCAGGAAGCTGAAGGCAAACGATCCGACTTTGCTCATCCAGACGAAAACCAGTTGCAGGATCGGATTCCCTAATGCGGGGATCAGCGTCACCACATCATGACTGCTTAACGAACTGCCGATGCCCAGCATGATGCCGCAGAACGACAGCAGGGCGACCGGAAGCATGAAAGTTTTCCCCAGGCTTTGGAAGAATTCCCAAAGTGTGACACGTTGTTTTTTATTTGCAGGCATACCCGCTCCATGAGTTGTTTTATTAAGCTGCTTTTGATGGCGGCTAAGATAAAACGTTTTACCTAAATAATACGTGTCGTACCTCACAATATTTAATGATGCTTGCACCAAGCTGGTTAAAGGAAGGTTAAACGTTTTACTCAAAGGGTGGAATTAGGTATAACTGTCTGACCACGCTAATTATTCCAGCCTTCGAGTAAAGCGGGCGGGCAGGGATCCTGTTTCATGGCATTTCAAATCAACGGCAACACCCGATGAACCCTAAAAAAATCACGATCGTAGATGTGGCGCAGCACGCGGGAGTGTCCGTGACCACGGTTTCACTGGTGCTCAGCGGCAAGGGACGGATTTCCCAGACAACCGCAGAACGGGTTAACCGGGCGGTTGATGCGCTGGGTTTTGTGCGCAACCGGCAGGCGAGTACGCTGCGCGGCGGAGAATCCGGCGTGGTCGGGCTGATAGTCCGCGATATCTGTGAACCGTTTTATGCCGAAATGACCGCCGGTCTCAGTGAGATGTTTGAAGCGCAGGGCAAAGTGTTATTTCTGCTGCAAAGCGGCCCGTCCGGTAAAGGGCTGATGCGTTGTTTCGATACGTTGCTGACCCACGGCGTGGACGGCATTGTGATCGCCGGTGGCGTGAATACCCTCGGTGGGTTGAGAGAAAAGGCGGAAGAACATGGCGTCCCGCTGATTTGTGCCGCGCGCTCCGGGGGTATTGAGGGGGTTGACGTTGTCCGTCCCGATAACATGCTCGCGGCGAAAATGGCCACGGAATATCTGATCAAACAGGGCCACAAACAAATCGCCTATCTTGGCGGATTGAGCAATTCGTTAACCCGCGCCGAACGCCTCGGCGGCTTCTGCGCCACACTGCTGCAATACGGTCTGCCATTTCGCACTGAATGGATTATCGAATGTGACTATCAGCAAAAATGCGCCGCCGATGCTGCCGAAATCTTATTATCCCGCTATCCGAAAATCAGCGCGATTGTCTGCCATAAATCTTCCGTCGCGCTGGGTGCCTATTTCGGCGTTCTGCGCACCGGCGCACAAGTCGGCGGTGGGGCAGTAGACAGTTTCTTCCAGCAAAAAATTGCCCTGATAGGCATGGAAGATGCACCGGAATCGGAGCTGACCGAGCCTCCGCTGACCTCCATTGCGAACTCCGCACGGGAAATCGGCCACGCAACGGCCAGGCGCTTGTTGCTGAGGATTGGCGGGCAGAATCTGGAAGCGCAGAATATTATTGTGCCACCGGGGCTGGTGGAGAGGGAATCGGCTTAGCTGATGCCTGAGCGGGCACTCCGGGCGCTTTTAAATTTAGAATCCAGGTCAAGGTTGTGGGTTGCCGCCCACAGTGGCCCAAAGAATTTGAAACGAACCCCCAGGAATCCTGCGTTTTTCTCACTGCGCGCTGTTGCCGGCGTTTATGTTCCAGCGAGCGGGGTGACAGCCGCAAGCCCAGGGTGTTCGTCTGGATTTATTCCACCGTCGAATATTTCACGTAGTGATTGGAACAGTTAAAGTGCGCGACATAACTCAGGGTGCCGTTCGGGCCTTTCGCGCTGAACGGGATGTTATAGGTCCCTTTGTCTTCTTTAGCGTCATCGCTGATGAAATTCAGAACCGGCACCGACGTGCCCATGTTGTCTTTATCATTGCCCCAGTTAGGGATACGGTTTTCCATGTAATCACGGGTGACCGTATCGATGGCATTGTCCTTGCTGATATCGGCACACGCGCCTTCTGTGGAGCGCTGCATCCACCACGGGTAGATATACACTGAGCCCAACATCAGCACCATCAAAACGAAAATGACTGAAACAATCCCGATCAAAACAACTTTACTCATAATGCTTGCCACTCCTGAAAATTATCAGTCAAATCATAAGCTGCCTGAATAAATCAATATTAAACGCCAGGCGCGAAAGCGCGTATGTTACGCCACTTACTCAGCAGAGGTTAAGTAATATCAGCCTTTCTGTTGCATTCGCTTACAGAAGCCAATACCCCGGACAGCGCGCCGGGGTGTTAGCCTTTTCACAACATACATTGTTTACGTAAGGAGTCAGGCATGAGTCAGCAACAACCCACGGTCGCCGTACTGGGGCTGGGCGCAATGGGGCACGCGTTCGCCGCTAACCTGATCAAAAAAGGGTTCAATACCCGCATCTGGAACCGGACGGCTTCACGGGGTGATGATTTGGTGAAAGCCGGTGCGACACGCGGCCGGACACCGCGTGAAACCGCTGAAGGGGCGGATGTGGTGATTACAATGCTGTCCGATGGCAAAACGTCCCTTGACGTTTATCAGGGTGACAACGGTTTGCTTGCCGGCCTGAAACAGGGCGGCATTATCGCTCAAATGGGAACGCTCGGCGTAGACGCGACGGAATCGTTGATGGCGCTGATTAAAACACTGCGTCCTGATGTGGTGTTCTTTGATGCACCGGTTTCCGGGACGAAAGCACCGGCCGAACAGGCGCAAATTGTGGTGCTGGCCAGCGGGGATCGCGAAGCGGGCGCGGCTATTGAGCCGGTATTTGCCGCCATTTCCAAAGCGACAAAATGGCTGGGCGAAGCCGGGCGTGCATCCAAAATGAAACTGGTGGTCAATGCCTGGCTGATTGCCATGATGGAAGGTATCGCAGAAACTACGCAACTTGCCGAAGCGCTGGGTTTCACCCCCGACGATCTGTGGAATGTGCTGGAAGGCGGTCCGCTTGCTGCGCCGTATATCAGGGGCAAAATGGAGATGTTCAAAAGCGGTGATTACACCCCGCAGATGCAGCTGACCTGGGCCCTGAAAGATATCAATCTGGCGCTGGAAGCGGGCAGCAATCTTGAACTGCCGGTGATGAAACGTATCAGTCAGACCTGGCAGGGTGCGGTCGATGGCGGTTATGGTGGGAAGGATCTGGCGGTGGTATATCACTATCTTGGCAATAAGTCTTAAGTCATTAAAAATTTGTGAATAAATCAGCGGCCTGTCCATGGAAGGGCTGGCTGTTTTCTGCCTCTCATTCATAACCCTGAAGTATAAACCAGACCATCTGGCTATTGGTCTGTCATCCGGCAACCGTGATAGCGTTGATAATTATTAATAACATCACGGCGGACTACGCGATGAGCCAGACATCCCCCTCTATCCCTCTGATCGATTTCAGTCAGTTTTCTGCAACGCCCGGACAGCGGGAAGCGTTCCTTGCGCAACTGCGTTATGCGGCGCGTGAGATTGGTTTTTTCTACCTGAAAAATCATGGCGTTGATGCGCAGTTACTGAAGGATGTTCAGCGGGTTGCCCGACAATTCTTTGCCCTACCAGAGGAAGACAAACTGGCTGTGGCGATGATCAACTCGCCACACTTTCGCGGCTATAACCGGGCCGCCTCGGAGATTACCCGGGGGCAGCCGGACTGGCGCGAACAGTTTGATCTCGGTGCCGAGCGGCCAAAACTGCCGGTGACAGAGAGTACGCCTGCATGGGCAAGATTGCAGGGGCCGAATCAATGGCCGGAAGCATTGCCGGAATTGCGCCCGCTGTTACTGCGCTGGCAACGGGAGATGACGGCCATGTCGCTGCGTCTGCTGCGGGCTTTTGCCCTGGCGCTGAAACTGCCGGAAGACGCGTTTGATCCGCTGTATGGCGAAAAGCCTAATGAACATATCAAACTGATCCGTTATCCGGGGCGCACGGTGGGCGCCGGAAATCAGGGGGTCGGTGCGCACAAGGATTCAGGATTCCTCAGTTTTCTCTTGCAGGATGAACAGCGCGGTTTACAGGTGGAAGTGGAAGAAAACCAGTGGATCGACGCGTTTCCGGTCCCTGATACGCTGGTGGTAAATATCGGCGAGTTACTGGAACTTGCCACCAACGGCTATCTGCGCGCTACGGTACATCGGGTTGTCTCGCCACCGGAAGGCGGCGAACGCTTGTCGCTGGCATTTTTCCTTGGCGCTCAGCTTGATGCTGTTGTGCCATTATTCCCGTTGCCCGCAGAACTGGCGCAGGAAGCGCGGGGAGAGGCAAGCGATCCGCTGAATCCGTTATTCCGCGATGTGGGTTTCAATTATCTGAAAGGGCGGCTGCGCTCACATCCTGACGTGGCACAGCGCTATTATTCCGATTTTCCCGGGGCTAATACTGCTGGCTGACCGGGGCCTGTGCAGTATCTACGCTGACCATGGTGGACATGCCCGGACGCAGACGGTTACTTTGCTGCTGTCCCGGTTCCAGTTCAATGCGCACCGCGATACGTTGTGAGATTTTGGTGAAGTTACCCGTCGCGTTATTTAACGTCGGTGATATAGCCTGACACCTGGGGGCTGAGCAGGGTAACGTTGCCACGAATAATAACGAGTAACAAATCAGTAACGGAAGTGACTATTGCAGGCGGGAAAAGCTATAAAACGTGAAAAATCGCCAATTAAAGCGCGGCGATATTGGCAGTAATACTGGCGAGAACACCCCGGGCGATATCCACATCATTTTGCGGAATACCTTCCATGACGCGGATCAGAATGTCATCCGTCATGATGCGTACCTGATTTGCCAGCTCAGTTCCGGTTTCTGTCAGTCTGATATCTTTCGATCGACGATCGGTTTCTCCGGGGCAGCGTTCCAGCAGGCCCAGCTCGGCGAGGCTGTCAAACAGGCGAATGGCGGTAGGGTGTTCCACTTCCAGCAACGCGGTCAGTTCACCCTGAGGCAGGCGTCCGCTGGCGGCTTCCAGATGTAATAACACTTGCCCGCGAGCCAGTGTCAGGCCAATAGTTTTGAAACGGGCATCACAATAAGTCCGCAACTGACGGCCGATATGAATGGTTTCAGGCAGGAAACGGACGGCAGGAGAGGTGGCTTCCGGGCGGCGGCGTAATATGGTCACAGGAGATCCTCAACGTCGGGGATTAGCAGGTTCTGAGACGTCAGATTAGCACAATAAGCAACATTTATCAGAAAAGGACGGGTGCCATTAACATTTTGAGACAAGTGGAAGGGTTATCTAAGTAAAGTTTCCGGAAACTATTTATGCTATCCGGAAAGCCATTTTACCTGTTTGCTTTATCCCTCTGACGGAGAAAATACAATGCAACCTGTCATCAACATGATCACGCTGGGTGTTAAAGACCTGGCCGCTTCTACCGAATTTTATCAGCACGGACTGGGCTTTCCAAAAGTGGTTATCGATTCTGAAGGTGTCAGTTTTTTTGAACTGGCAGGTGCCTGGCTTTCTCTGTTTCCGTGGGACGAACTGGCAAAAGATGCGCAAGTCAGCCCGGCAGGGAATGGTTTTCGCGGTATGGCGCTGGCGCAAACGGTGGCCAGTGAAGCTAAAGTGGATGCCATTCTGGCTCAGGCAGTCAGTGCGGGAGGTAAAATGATTAAACCGGGACAGAAAGTGTTCTGGGGTGGATATTCGGGTTATTTCGCCGATCCGGACGGACATCTGTGGGAAATCGCCTATAACCCGTTTATGACCATCGGGCCGCAGGAGAAATGACGTTCATTCCTGGAGCAAGAAATAATTAATTAGTTACAACATACAGTGTGTTTTATTAAAAATGGTGATCGTCTTTGACATATAAAAAGACACCGCATAAAGCGGTGTCTGTCATTATTCTGGCAGGAAAAGAGGAGGTTATAAACCGCGTTTTTCCATTAACAGGGCCAGATCGACCAGGCGGTTTGAAAAGCCCCATTCGTTATCATACCAGGCGAGAATTTTCACCAGCTTGCCGCCAATCACCAATGTTGAAAGCCCGTCAATAATGGATGAACGCGGATCACCGCGATAATCGCTCGACACCAGCGGCTCCTCGCTGTAACCCAGAATGCCTTTAAGCGGACCGGATTCAGCCGCCTTACGAAACGCGGCGTTAATTTCTTCAACAGTCGCTTCGCGTTTAAGGTTAACGGTTAAATCGACGATGGAAACCACCGGCACCGGAACTCGTAGTGAATAACCGGTCATGCGTCCGTCCAGTTCCGGGATAACTTTCCCGATCGCTTTCGCTGCGCCGCTGGAATACGGAACAATGGAAACCGCGGCCGCACGCGCACCCCGTAAATCTTTTTCAGGTTGATCATGCAACGCCTGGCTGTTGGTGTAGGCGTGAGTGGTGTTCATCAGGCCGTGTTCAATGCCGAAGGTCTGATGCAAAACCTGAGCGGCAGGGGCCAGACCGTTGGTGGTACAACTGCCGTTGCTGACCACTTTGTGTTTTGCCGGGTCGTAATCGCTGTCATTAACGCCCATCACAATAGTGATGTCATCATTTTTGGCCGGTGCGGAAATAATGACGCGTTTTGCTCCGCCCCGGGTGATGTGAACTTCCGCTTTAGCTTTTTCAGTAAAGAAGCCGGTAGCTTCAATAACGATATCAACGCCCACAGAGCTCCACGGAATTGCAGCGGGATCCCTTTCTGAGAAAACGCGTACCGGTTTTCCATCAACCCGTAATTCGCCTTCACCCGCTTCGACGTCAGCTTTTAACGTGCCTGAGAGTGAGTCATATTTCAGAAGATGAGTGAGAGTCTTACTGTCCGTTAGATCATTAATTGCCACCACCTGGAAGTCATCCCGCCCGAGTGCGGCGCGCAAAACATTCCGTCCAATCCTGCCAAAACCATTGATACCTACTTTGACCATGATGAACTCCTTAGTTATCTGCTTTACAGTTAATCTAGTACGCAGGAGGGTTGGCGTAAATGACAATAAAAGATCAATTTACGCCAAATATCTGGAGCAAAAGCGTTCTCTGTATTCTGTCGGTGTCAGTTGTAAATTTCGTTCAAAAACGCGGCGCAGGTTCAGCCCGCCGCCGAAGCCGGTCGTGAGGGCGATACGATCTATGTTTTGTGTTGTTTGTTCCAGAAGCTGTCGCGCGGCACTCAGCCTGACTTCCTCAACATATTTTGCCGGGGTTATGCCGGTTTCGCGTGTGAAAACGCGCGTGAAGTTTCGCGGACTCATCGCGACACGTTCAGCAAGGTTTTCGACAGATAAATCGCTGTTGAGATTCTCAGGTAACCAGGCCTGAAGTTCGCGGATAGAGCCATTGCTGGCCTGATTCAAAAGATAGCGGCTAAATTGCGACTGTCCACCCGGACGCCGGAGAAACATTACTAAATCCTGAGCAACATTTTTAGCGATGCTGAAACCATGATCTTCTTCGACCAATGCAAGAGTGAGGTCAAAGCCGGAGCTGACGCCACCTGACGTCCAGACCGGACCGTCCTGAACATACATCGGGCCGCGTTCCACGGTCACCTGCGGGTATTGGGCCTGCAGGGTGTCGATCAGACGCCAGTGTGTGGTGGCGTGTCGGCCGTTGAGTAATCCCGCCTGGGCGAGCAACACCGCGCCGCCACAAACAGATACCACGCGGCGGGCATGCGACGCAGCCTGTTGTAACCAGCGGACAACGTTTGAGCCTTCTTCTTCAGATAAGCCTTTACCGGTGACTAAGATAGTGTCGCGGGTCAATGTGGGGTCAAGATCGCATAACCGGTGATCCGCGAGAAGGTTAAGCCCTGAGACACCGTGAATCACACGGTGCGGTTGTGTGGTCGCCACAGTCACCTGATAAGGCGCAATTTTGGAATCAGACGTGGCGTGGAGAGGCAACAGACGATTCGCCTGCATGAGGATATCAGCAATGCCTGCTGCTTCGAATAACATGCCCCCGTCGGGGACGATAATCAGGAATGTGTTCATGGCATTAAAAATACAATGTGTATTAAATAAGTCAAATCTGCGAATGCTGTTATTGAATCACTCAGCCAGTAAATTAACGTGAAAGCAGGGCGCAGGGACCGGATTTCGCACTTTTGATACCGTTGAATGTCAGAAAATCCCTCATAAATACATGACCCTGAGTGACGATAACGGTATCTTATCAACCGGAGAAACGTTCATTTAGATCCTGGAAGATTATGATTTCATTATTCAAAAAAACTTCACAATTCAGCATGTTGGTTATGCTGATGATTTTGGCTGGCTGCTCGGGCAAACCTCATTATAAGAAATACGACACGCATGCCTTTGATGATGAGATTGAAGATGCTGCCGATGAATACAAAGTTGACCGTAAACTGGTGAAGGCAATCATTCAGGTCGAATCCGGATTTAATCCCAAAGCAGTCAGTCCATCTAATGCTATTGGTCTGATGCAGCTGAAAGCATCGACCAGCGGTTGCGACGCGTATCGTTATAAAGGTAAACGCGGTTGCCCGGACGACGATGATTTGCTGGATCCGGAAACCAACATTGATCTGGGAACGGCATACATCAGTGCATTGCAACGTCAGCAACTTAACTGGATTAACGATCCGCTGACGCGCCGTTATGCCACAGAAGTCGCGTATGCCAACGGTGCGGGAGCGTTACTTAGAACGTTTTCCAGTAACCGGCAGACGGCAATCCAGATGATTAATCAACTGACGCCGGAAGCCTTTAACTGGCATGTTCGTCAGTATCATCCGGCGCCGCAGGCACCCAGATATATGGCCAAAGTCGAAAAAGCCTATGCCGGTTTATAGTGTTTAGAGCACTGAAAAATGGACGTGCTACGTGAAATCTGCAGTACAACTATGCTGTTCAATTCTCAGAATTCACGTAGCGCGATCAATTTGAAACCCTGAAAGTCCGGACGGAGGTGGTGAATGCCAGATAACATATTCACAGATATTCCTGAAGCTGCACGCAATGGTGAAGGCGAGACCTTTGAAGAGTTGCTGACACGACCCGGTATTCGTATTGAGCGGATTATTTCCACAGGACAAGCCAGCCCGACGGGATTCTGGTATTGCCAGACGCATGACGAATGGATACTGATCTTGCAAGGTTCGGCTGGTTTGAGGTTTGATACTGAAACCGACGTGCGCATTCTGAAAGCAGGCGACTTTGTGAATATCCCGTCGCTGTGCAGACACCGCGTCGAATGGACTGAACAGAATGGAACGACCATCTGGCTGGCCATTCATTACGGTGAAAAAACGTTGAACGAAGCAGGTGAGGCAGAATGAGGAAAATGATGGCGCCTGGTGCGTAAGTTGATATTGTATTTAACATAATATACATTATGCGCACTTTGATTATCCGTTCTATATCCTCTACATTGTTCTTATTCTGATAACGGGAAATCCTCCCGGAGGTTTTGGTGATTATCGCTCAGGTGTCTGACATTCATGCCGCAGAAAATAATGATAACCTCGCACGCTTTGAACGCGCACTGACGTGGATTGATCTCATTACGCCTGACGCCCTTGTGCTGACCGGTGATTTGATTGACGACAACTGGCGTGATGGTTATGCCGCTATCGCCGCTCAGCTGAATAAAAGATCTTACCCGTCATTCATATTGCCCGGTAATTCAGACGACCGTGCAGCAATGAAATCAATTTTGCATTGCCATTACTGGTGCAATTCCGGCGAAAATGACGCGCTGCATTTTGTCGCGGACATCGGTGAACTCCGCCTTATCGGCCTTGATACCACCATCCAGGGAAATCCCGCAGGAGCCATTGGCGAACATCTGCCGTGGCTGGCCGATAATCTGATCAGCGACGGTTCCGCGAATTCCATTCTTTTCATGCATCATCCGGTTATCCGCAGCGGCATTCCGCCTTTAGATCAGATAATGTGTCGCGATGTGGTAAAACTGGCTGAGTTTTTAAGTGAGCATCCGCGAAAACCTATCGCTATCTCAGCAGGTCATGTTCACCGGTCAATGGCCGGGCAACTGGCCGGAATACCGGCTTATATTTGCGGCTCCATCTGCCCGGAAAATCCTTTGTGGTTTGGCACGGCAATTGTTCCTCCCGTGAACAACTTCTTGTCATTTATGATTCACAGATACAATGACGGTGAGATGGTTAGCCACCCTGTCCTTCTTTAATATCTGCCTGATATATGCGCACGCTATACCATCAACCGGACGTTCTCTCTATTTAACGCAGGAAACCTCATGAAAAATATCACTTTTTACAGTCGTTTTGAGGCTGATATCCTTGCTGGCCGTAAAACGATCACCCTGCGTGAAGCCAGCGACGCGGATTTTACAGCAGGCGATCAGGTTCGCGTCAGCCGTTATGAAGATGACGTGTTTTTCTGCAACATTGAAATTATCGCTGTCACTGGTGTACAGTTCGACGATCTCAACGATCAGCACGCCGTGCAGGAAAACATGACACTGGAAGAACTGAAACAGGTCATCAGCGAGATTTATCCGGGGCTGAAATCACTGTTTATGATTGAATTTCGTCTTCTATAATTGCGTGTGGCGCGCCGGGATCCCTTCTCCACGCGCCCTTTTCTTCTCATCAGCCATTCCAGCGGGAATTGCGGATCACTGAACAGAAATTTCCTTTGATAAAATCGGGTTCTTTATCAGCAATGACGTCGGCTTTGACATTGCCGAATGTGGTCTGCGGCTTGTGTTTAATTCCGTCATAAAATGCCTGAATAATATCTTCCTTGAACGCCGGTGTCCGCGGATGCGCTTCGACAACTGCATTACGAACGCTGTCATCGTAGCCCTGATAATTGATACCGAGTACGTCCATTTCCACACCTGAAGTCACCAGTGCGATCACCGGATCCATAAATTCAGGGATGCCCGGTGTGGTATGCAACGCAATGGCGGTCCAGACCTTATCGATGTCCTGCGTGCTGATGCCGTGCTGTTGCATAAACTCGCGTGCGGCATTGGCGCCGTCAACTTCAAAGCGTTTATCGCAACTGCAATTTTCGTGTGTCAGCCCCACATCGTGGAACATACAGCCAATATAAAGCAGCTCATGATCAACCTTTAGCTGACGTTGTTGCCCGGCCAGCGCGGCCCAGTAATATACACGGCTGGAATGATGAAACAGTAAATCGGATTCCATATCACGGACCCGTTCTGTTGCTTCACGGGCCATTTTGCTGTCGGGAATGCGGATACCCTTAATGTTCAGAGTCATAGTATTTGTCCTGTTGGGTTGAATAGAGTCAGCATAAGCGGCAAGATAAATGTCATCAATCATCGTAATATGACGTTATGAGACATAATTGTTCATTTGCGACAGGAAATATTCAAATGCCAAAACACATCATTATTCTCGCCGTGCCGGGCGTGCAACTTCTCGATGTCTCCGGTCCGCTGGATGTTTTCGCTGAAGCCAACCGGCAACGCGGCCGCGACGTTTATACCCTGAGCGTGATGGCGATTGGCGACGATCCCGTTGTGCGCACCTCTTCCGGTGTGCGTCTGTTTGCGGATCTCACTCTTGCAACCCCACTTCCTGCCGCCGTCGATACTTTTCTGGTCGCAGGTGCGCCCGTGCTGGAAACATTCCTGCGGGATGAAAAATTAAAAGACGGGATCCGTACCTGGAGCCACCATGCGAAGCGTTTTGGTTCCGTGTGCAGCGGTGCGTTATTACTTGCCGCCGCCGGGTTGCTTGACGACCGGCGCGTGACCACACACTGGTCCGTCGCCGCAAAGCTAAGCGAAGAGTATCCGCGGGTGAATGTCGAAGCTGACGCTATTTTTATTGCCGAGGGTGAGCTGAGAACGGCAGCAGGTGTCACCTCCGGGCTGGATTTAGCCCTGAATATGGTGGAAGAAGATCTTGGACGGGAAACCGCGCTGGATGTCGCTTCGCAACTGGTGATGTTCTTCAAACGTCCCGGCGGGCAGTTGCAGTTCAGCCGCCATGGTCAGGCGTCGCTGAGTGGCCGGTCGGCATTACAGGACGTACAGCGGTGGGTGATGAATTCGCTCGACCAACCGCATAATGTGCAAAGCCTGGCTGTTCATATGGGGATCAGTGTCCGCCATCTGACGCGTTTGTTTAATCAGGCGCTGCGGCAATCACCGGCAGAATGGCTGGAACAGCAACGGATATTTCACGCGCGGCAACTGCTGGAAACGGGGGAAATGGCGGTGAAGCAGGTTGCGGCACAGTGCGGATTTTCCAGCGTTGATATCTTGCGACGTGCGTTCGTCAGACAATTATCCGTGACACCGTCACAATATCAAAAGCAGTATTCCCGTTGAAAAAACCTTCGAGAAATCAGGCTTCTTTTGCTACCTGAGCACGCCGGAAACAATCCGGATGATGGGTATTAATCAGGCCGGTAGCTTCCAGCCAGGCATAGACTATTGTCGGGCCGACAAACTTGAATCCACGCTTTTTGAGATCTTTTGAAATCTGATCAGACAGCGCATCTTTAGTCGGAACCGGCCCGGTATGCTGAATCGCCTTCCCGCCGATTTGCGCCCAAATCCACTCACCAAAATCTTCACCCGCTTGCTGCATGGACAGATAGGCCCGGGCGTTGCTGACAACCGCCGTGATTTTGCTGCGGGAGCGGATAATATCGGCGTTATTCACCAGCCTTTCGATGTCTTCTTCGGTAAATTCTGCGACTTTCTCGGGTATAAAATCGCAGAAGGCCAGGCGCAAGGCATCCCTTTTTTTCAGCACGATCCGCCAGGATAATCCGGCCTGAAAGCCATCAAGCATCAGCTTTTCCCACAGTGCACGGCTGTCACGTACCGGCTTGCCCCATTCATCATCATGATAGTCAATCATCATCGGGTCACTCGTGCCCCACGGGCAACGGATCAGATCTGTCATCGCGAACTCCTGAAAGCAGAAAGTTCTTTATTCTAACCTGACCCGTGCATGGAAGGGGTAAACTTCTTCTTCACCCTGCTGAGCGAGTATCACACTGAATTTAATGATTTCACAGATGTTTATGTGTGCACATTTATTGGTTATGGGTATCGCCGAATGTTGTAACTAATTTATTAGCCATGATTTTGCATAAATGAAATTCTATCCCCCGGTCTTTTCGGTGGCAGAGATTGATTTACGTCATCATCCTTTTTGGGCATAGGAATTATATTACGCTTCTTTATAAACAGGATGGAACCATGTTTAGTCGTTTAGGTCGTATATTTAGCCCCGCAACACCCCCTCACGGTAAAGAAGTTGAGAAGAACCAAACCTTTCCGCAATCCTTTATTTCCAAAGGTAATTCTTGTGCTTATAGATACGATTCGCGCGGGCCGGAAATAATAGAAGCTCAGGGATTTTTTGGAACAATCAGCCGGGATAACACAGAGTTTCGGGTATTTGGAGATAACACTGTCTTTGCCTCCAGGACGAAAAAAGGGGCAAAGGCTTTCCTGAAAACGAGAACTTTCATGGGGAAACAAAATTTTCAATACCTCTATGAGATCAATATATTAGGAAAGCGTAGCTTTTCATTTGTTGAAAACTACAAACGTGATCAAAATGCATTAATAGAGGCGATGTTAGCTTCCTTACCGGCTGAATTAGTGGCGAGCATGCCAGTTAGTGAGGCTCGTGCCCTGGCGCACAGTGCTCTCATTCGCGACTTTAACAGCGTTGATGAAATTCAAATTGAAGCGCCAATTTCAACCCAGCGAATAAAACATATTGCCACCACCTTAGTGTGATTATCTAAAACTTTCCGGACGGTTGCTCATTGAAATATCCTAAGCATTGAGTTTCTGTCTGGTTAAATTGTTTATAGGGGAAGTTTATGATTTCCCTATTATTCAGGTATGTACATTTTCCCATTTTGCCCTAAACTGTATGTTGTAACTAACCGGAGGGTTTATGGCGGATTATGATTTAATTGCCCGGATGAACGGCTGTTTTAACGAACTGGAAATGGCATTGCAAGATTTGGGGAATTTCCTGGGGCAACTGGAATTATTGCAGGCGCGGATATTTACCTTGCCTGAAGTAGTGAAAGGCGAAGAGCATAATCCGGCGGACAAAATCACTGTCACGCCTCACACCGGCGAAACCGCACAGCAACTGGCATTACAGCATTTTCAGCGGTTGTTTATTCATCATAATAACGAGAATGTCAGCAGTAAATCCGCCGTCCGTTTACCCGGTGTGTTGTGTTATGCCGTGGACGCAGCGGAGCATCAGTCTGCCCTGCTGTTGATTGAAGAAGTGAATAAGCTGAAAGCTGAACTGGAACATATCGTGACCGTCGAGTCCGGTCTCGCCCGTGAACAGCGTTTTGAGTTTGTACATACCCACCTTCGCGGCCTGATAACGCTGAACGCTTACCGTTCGGTGACGTATCTCAATGACCCGGACTCCGTGCGCTTTGGTTGGGCGAACAAACATATTATTAAGAACGTGACCCGCGATGAAGTTCTGGCACAACTGGAAAAGAGTCTGCATGCCGGACGCGCTGTCTCGCCTTATACCCGTGAGCAATGGATGGAAAATATTAACCGCGAGATGATAGACGTGAAGCGTTTGCCGGAACACGCGGCGCTCAAATTCAAACGCCCGGTGAAAGTTCAGCCCATAGCCCGCGTGTGGTATCGCAACAACCAGAAACAGGTGCAACACCCCTGCCCGCTGCCGCTGATTGCGTTATGTTTGCGTTCGCCCATGATGCAACTTCCTAAGTTAGGGGAACTGCATGATTACGATGTGTCATCCGTGAAGCATAAATATAAACCGCAGTCGCAGCCACTGAGCCTGCTGATCAAACGTCTGCATCTTTATACGGACCATCCGCTGTAAGCCGCTCAGAACGTGAAAAGGTCCGGTTGCCCGGACCTCATTTCACATGTAAATAGCAGGCTGTTTACGCTTTCATGCTACCGACCATGGCTTCAGGCCGCACCCACTCGTCAAACTGTTCTTCGCTCAGATAACCGAGTTTCAGCGCCGACGCTTTCAGGGTCAGGCCTTCTTTATGCGCTTTCTTGGCGATTTCCGCCGCCTTGTCATAGCCAATATGGGTATTCAGCGCAGTCACCAGCATCAGCGATTCATTCAACAACTGGGTAATACGGTCACGGTTAGGTTCAATACCGACCGCACAATGCTCGTTAAAGCCGCTTATACCATCAGCCAGCAAACGAACGGATTGCAGGAAGTTATGGATGACCAGCGGACGGAACACGTTCAGCTCAAAGTTACCGGATGCACCGCCGATGTTGACTGCAACGTCATTTCCCAGCACCTGTGCGCACAACATAGTCATCGCTTCGCACTGCGTCGGATTGACTTTGCCCGGCATGATCGAGCTACCCGGTTCGTTTTCCGGAATCGAGATTTCACCGATGCCGCAACGCGGGCCGGAAGATAACCAGCGCACGTCGTTGGCGATTTTCATCAGTGAAGCGGCCAGCCCTTTCAGCGCGCCATGGCCATGAACCAGTGCGTCACAGGTCGCCAGCGCTTCAAATTTATTCGGGGATGTCACAAACGGTTGTCCGGTCAGTTCTGCCAGTGCTTTCGCCACACGCACGGCGTATTCCGGGTGCGTATTCAACCCGGTACCGACTGCAGTTCCGCCCAGCGCCAGTTCGGCAATATGCGGGATGCTGTTTTCAATGTGCGTCAGGCTGTGTCCCAACATGGCTACCCAGCCGGAAATTTCCTGTCCCAGTGTCAGCGGTGTGGCATCCTGCAAATGCGTACGCCCTATTTTCACAATGTCACGATATGCCGTGGCTTTATCGGACAGCGTTTTGTGCAACACTTTCAACTGCGGGATCAGGGTTTCGCGCAGTTCAATCACTGCCGCAACGTGCATGGCCGTCGGGAAAACATCGTTGGAGCTTTGGCTCTTGTTCACATCATCGTTCGGGTGAACTTTACGTTCTTCGCCGCGCACGCCACCGAGAATTTCACTTGCCCGGTTAGCCAGCACTTCATTCATATTCATGTTGGTCTGGGTACCGGAACCGGTCTGCCAGATGGACAGCGGAAATTCGGCAGAATGCTTGTCGGCAAGCACTTCATCGGCAGCGGCAATAATGGCGTTTGCCCGCTCAGCAGGCAGTAACCCGAGGTCCATATTGACGCTGGCTGCCGCACGCTTTGTCAGTGCCAGCGCGTGAATCAGCGCCGTTGGCATTTTTTCAGAGGAAATACGAAAATGCTCGAGGGAACGTTGCGTCTGTGCGCCCCAAAGCTTATCTGCCGGAACATCAATTGGCCCCATTGAGTCTTTCTCAACGCGTGTAGATGCCATTACTGTCTCCTTAGATGCTTATTACGATGATAAATCAGTTTTTTTGCAGGTTACTGTTTGCCGCACGCGCTCCCACGCATCCGTTGGCGGCCTGTTGATTATAGTGACATATAAGCCGGGCGTATAATTGGATTCGATCCCCAATCTGAAAATGCATGCCAGCCGCACTTTTTGGGCCTTCGCAGTTGTAAAGCCCCCTTCGTCATTGTTTACTAGTCGGCAATATTTTCTATTCAGGATGAAGCAATGCAAAAGATGCATAACGGTGTACAAAATTACGCCTGGGGCAGCAAAGACGCGCTGACCAAACTCTATGGAATTAAAGATGCAGAAGGCCGTCCGATGGCTGAACTGTGGATGGGGGCTCATCCGAAATGTAGCTCTCAGATTGAGAACTCCCGTGGGGAGAACCTCTCTCTGCGCGACCAAATAAGTGCCGGACTGTCTGCGCAACTGGGCGAAAAAGTGGCTAAGCGCTTTGGCGAATTACCTTTCTTGTTTAAAGTGCTGTGCGCCGATCAGCCGCTGTCGATTCAGGTGCACCCGAGCAAAAGTGCGGCTGAAATCGGTTATGCCAAAGAAAATGCTGCCGGTATTCCACTGGATGCCGCCGAGCGTAACTACAAAGATCCGAACCACAAACCTGAACTGGTTTATGCCCTGACCCCTTTCCAGGCCATGAACGGTTTCCGCGAATTGCGCGAAATTGTTTCATTGCTGCAACCCGTGGCCGGTGCGCATCCGTTAATTGCCAGCTTCCTGACGTATCCGGATGTTGATCACCTGCGCACGCTGTTTGCGGGCCTGCTGAGTCTGGAAGGTGAAGATAAATCCCGGGCGCTGGACGTGCTGAAATCCGTTCTGGATGAACAACAGGGTGAGCCGTGGGACACCATCCGCAGTATTTCTGAATTTTATCCTGATGACAGCGGCCTGTTCTCCCCGCTGCTGCTCAACGTAATCACCCTGCAACCCGGCGAAGGCATGTTCCTGTATGCCGAAACGCCGCATGCCTACCTGAAAGGCGTCTCGCTGGAAGTGATGGCGAACTCCGATAACGTGCTGCGCGCAGGTCTGACGCCGAAATACATTGATATTCCTGAGCTGCTGGCGAATTTGAAATTCAACGCCAGACCCGCTTCTGAATTGCTGACCACGCCGGTTGTCAAAGGTGCGGAACTCAACTTCCCGATCCCGGTCGAAGATTTTGCTTTTTCAATTCACAGCCTCTCTGCTGAACCGCAAACGCTGGAGCAGGACAGCGCGGCGATTGTCTTCTGTATTGAGGGTCAGAGCGTTCTGGTGAAGAACAATCAAACCCTGGTTCTCAATCCGGGTGAGTCGTGTTTCCTGTCAGCCACTGAGTCACCGGTGACTGCCAGCGGCAACGGCCGCATAGCACGCGTGTTCAATACACTCGCGAAATGAACAGTTGATTAAACAAAATGGGGCTAAACGCCCCATTTTGGTGATTTTTTTGCTGATTCAGCTACACTCTGTAGACTAATAACGCCGGAAGGCGTTTTTTATTTTCGGGACATTTCATAAGGATAAACAGAGATATGAAGAAGTCGTTAGTCGCTGTAAGCGTCATTGTAGTCCTTGGCGCGGCCTGGACAGGCGTCTCGTGGTATACGGGCAAGCTGATCGAACAACATATGGATGAACAGGTTGCGGCGGCTAACAGCCAGTTGCAAAGTGCTTATCCGAAAGCCGGGCTGAAAGTCAGCTATCAGGATTATCAGCGCGGGCTGTTCAGCAGCAAAATGCGCATTGTTCTGCAACCGGAGCCTGCTGCCGCAACGGCGGGCACCAGCGTACTGAAAACGGGTGACGAAATTGCCTTTATCGAAACTATCGATCACGGCCCTTTCCCTGCCGCTCAGCTGAAAAAATTCAATCTGATCCCAAGCATGGCTTCTGTTCATTCAGAGCTGCAAAACACGCCAACGGTGAAAGGTCTGTTTGATGTCACCAAAGGCAAATCTCTGGTCACGATTGACACCCGCGTTTCCTACAGCGGCGCAAGTTCCTCGGCGGCTGACATCATTCCTGTGACGTATCAGAAAGATGAAAGCCAGCTGGCCTTCTCTGGCGGTAAAATCAATGTCGATGTCGACAAAGATCTGACGGCCATGAAGCTGGACGCCAGCACCGACAGCATCGCTCTGACCTCTAAAAATCAGTGGGGTCAGCTTGAAAAAGTGACCCTGGCCGGTTTCAGCATGGACAGCGACACCAAACAAGGTAAGTTTCAGGTCGGCGTGGGTGATCAAAACCTGACTATGAAGCAAATCCTGGTGAACGTTGACGGCAAAGATGCCGCTTCGCTGGATAACTTCAAACTGGTGAGCAAATTCTCTGAAAATGGCAATAACATCGCCGGTCAGCAGGATTACACCCTCGACGCACTGAAAATTCAGGGTGCAGATTTCGGTTCAGCCAAACTGACACTGAAGCTGGATAAACTCGATGGCGCGGCGATGAAACAGTTCGCAGACAACTATAACCAGCAATCCCGCGCACTTCTGCTGCAACAGGGTCAGATTGATCCGGCTGTTTATCAGCAACAGGCTACCGATTTACTGCTGGCTAACCTGCCACTGCTGCTCAAAGGCAATCCGAGCATCAGCATTGCACCGCTGAGCTGGAAAAATAGCAAAGGCGAAAGTAACTTCACCCTGCAACTGGATCTCAAAGATCCGGCCGCAACGCCGGCACAGACTCAGGATCAAATGCTGTCTCAGTTGGTAAATAAGGTTGATGCCAAACTGACTATTCCTCTGCCGATGGCTACTCAGGTCACCACGCAGGTGGCTCAGCTGGAAGGTTACAGCGCAGACGACGCCGCTAAACTGGCACAGCAGCAGGTTCAGGGTCTGGCAGCGATGGGTCAGATGTTTAAACTGACCACGGTGAAAGACGATACTATTACCAGCAGCTTCCATTACGCTGACAATCAGGTTGACCTGAATGGCCAGAAAATGACATTGCAGGAATTCGCCGGTCTTTTCGGTATTCTGGGTGGGCCGGCAGCGCCGGCAGCAACCCCTGATCAGGAAACGCCAGTGGCTCCGGCACCTGCCCCCGTCCCGGCTCAGTAATCTTCTTTACATCTCCCCCAGCCAGGGGGGAGGTTGGAAGACGGTTTTACAACCGAACTTTCTGCCAGCATTAACCCACACCCCATCCCAACCTTCCCCTCATGAGTGGGGAAGGCGTAAAACCTCCGCTACCAAAGGATTCTCAGGCGTGACCACTCCCACTGACCTCCTTCGTCTGCAAGACGTTTCTTTTACACTCAACCATATCCCGCTGCTGGAACCTGTTTCCCTCGCCCTGAATCCGGGGGAATTTACCTTACTGACCGGCCCTTCAGGGAGCGGAAAGAGTACGTTGCTGAAGATTATTGCGTCATTGCAAAATCCGACCGGTGGAAATCTTTATTTCAAAGGCGAAAATATTACGCAGATCAAACCTGAAGCGTACCGCCAGCGCGTATCGTATTGCTTCCAGACACCGTCGTTATTTGGCGAAACGGTTTACGATAACCTCGCCCTGCCTTATCAGATCCGCAATAAAAAACCTGATGACGGGCAGCTTCGCGACTGGCTGAAACAGGTAAATTTATCCGAAGACATGCTGACCAAACGTACGCAGGAGCTTTCCGGCGGGGAAAAACAGCGCATCGCATTGCTGCGCAATCTGCAATTTATGCCGGATATTTTATTACTTGATGAAATCACCAGCGCGCTGGATGAAGAGAATAAAATCAACATCAACGACATCATTGCCGGGTTGGTTGAGAAAGAGCAGATCGCCGTGTTATGGGTGAGCCATGACCTGAACGAAATCCGCCACGCCAAAAACGTCATTACCCTGACCCGTCATTCATCAGGAAGCGCGTCGCATGAATCAGCATAATATTACCAACCAGTCTCTGGCTCTCGCGCTGATCCTGGTCGTCGTCGCCCTGCTCGTCAGCAAGAAAGAAAAGCTCGGACTGGAAAAAGACATCATCTGGAGCGTTGCCCGCGCTATCGTACAACTGGTGATTGTCGGCTACGTTCTCAAATACATTTTTGATATCAATAACAGCCTGTTAACCGTGCTGATGGTGCTGTTTATCTGCGTAAATGCGGCGCTGAATGCCAAAAAGCGCAGCCGTAATATCGATAACGGATTTATCATTTCTTTTATCGCCATTACGGTGGGTACCTCGCTGACATTAATGATTCTGATCCTCAGCGGTTCGATCGAATTTCTGCCCATGCAGGTGATTCCGATTTCGGGGATGATTGCCGGGAATGCGATGGTGGCAGTAGGCCTGTGTTACAGCAACCTTAACCAGCGTTTTCTCGATAATCAGCAAAAGATCCTCGAGATGCTGAGCCTCGGCGCACCGGTAAAAATGGCTTCCGACCGGATTATCCGTGACAGCATTCGTGCCGCCATGATCCCGACCGTAGATGCAGCGAAAACCGTCGGGATTGTCAGCCTGCCGGGCATGATGTCCGGGCTGATTTTTGCGGGTATCGATCCGGTGAAAGCCATCAAATATCAGATTATGGTGACCTTTATGCTGCTGGCGACCGCGAGCTTATCGACGATTATTGCCGGTTATCTCGCTTACAAACGTTTCTACAATGACCGTGCGCAGCTGCGCGATTTGAAATCATCGTAATGCGTATCCTGCCCGCGGGTCGAAAACCGGCGGGCAGGATTTTTCAGGCTTTATAAATCAGACAACGCCTGACGCAGATTCACCTCTCCGGCGGCCTCGTCATCAAGATCCAACACCCCTTCCAGATCGTCCAGATGTTCCTGCATAATTTCAGCGGCCTGCGTATTATCCCCCGCTTCAAGTGCATCGATAATCGCCTGATGTTCATCACACTGGCACGACGGCACTTCGTTACGCTGGTACAACGACACAATCAGGGAACTGCGCACCATCAGATTCGACAGAATTTCACTCAGAACATCATTGCCCGAAATTTCCCCGAGAATGAGATGAAATTCACTCAGCTCACGCACAATGGCGCGCCGGTCCTCGGATTGCACAGCTTCACGCTCTCCGCGCAGATGGGCACTAATACGGTGACGGTGACGCCGGATCACATCCGGCCCGATACATTCAACGATCGCCCGTTCGATAGCACGACGGGCGATAAACACTTCACGCGCTTCTTTGGCGGTGGGCTGCGCCACCATTGCGCCACGGTTAGGTTCGATGGTCACAATTCTCTGCATCGCCAGACGCTGTAACGCCACCTGAACGTGGTTACGGTTAGCACCCAGCGCGTCAACAAGCTGTGATTCCACCAGCCGGGTGCCCGGACGCAGGCGTTGTTGCGCGATGGCTTTAGACAGAACATCGACAATGCGCTGAACTTCCAGCTGCTTGGCGGTTGTAGTTTGATTACTCATGGATTGCTAAATGGCCTCTCTCTGGCAGTTTCCGTGCAACCTATCACCATCTGCTCGCGTTCGTCATTAGTAAATGACGTGGGGTTTCAAATCATGCGAGAAATCCCAATAAATAGCACATAACATTCATAATAATTATCATTCCCGCACGCATTCACAATATCCCTGTTATCACCTTCCGTATCCTTGCAGCACCTCACGCAACGCAGAAAAATGTTCAGAACACGTGAAGTATGCACGCCAACGTATTGAAATCAGGACAATAATGAAACACACATTTTTTAAACACTTACTCAATTTTATCTTATTAGCCCTGGGAGCCATTTGTACCGCGCTGGTCATCTGGCTGGATGTGGCCATATTTAAAGACGGTATCCAGGAAATTTCCGCCACTGAGTTCCTTCAGGAACTTTCACTGCTGGCCATCAGCGCGTTGTTTTTCTTACAGGCCAAAAAACATCCGGCATTGCGGGGAGGTATGATCCTGATTGGCGGGTTCTTCTTCTGCATGCTTATCCGCGAACTCGATGCCCTGTTTGACCTGATCCACTACGGCTCATGGGTGTATTTCGCCAGCCTGTTCGCGGTCTATTGTATCGCCTGGGCCTGCATCACGCCGAAAACCAGCCTGCGCGGATTGTCAGCTTTTCTGGTTCATCCGGCCTGTCACTATATGGTTTGCGGTCTGGTACTGATCCTGGTGTTCTCACGGGTCTTTGGGATGAATATGATCTGGAAAGTGGTGATGCAAGGCGAATACGTACGGACAGTGAAAAATATTGTCGAAGAAGGCACCGAACTGATGGGTTATCTGTTGTGTCTGGGGTCTGCAGTTGCTTTCTGGCAGCGCAGTGAGCCACTGAAAACCCTGTAAAATCCTGCCTGCTGCGGATTTTTGCAGCAGGCAGAATTTCAGACGCGCCACGGCAATACGCCTTCCGGCAGTCGACGCGCAAACAGCGACGCAAGCAGCATAAAGACCAGCACCACACCAATCATCAGGCACCCCACGGCTGCGGCCAGCGTGGAAGAACCGCCTTCATCAAGAAACACAATCATCGGTCCGAGCGTTTGCGTACCGGATGTGACCAGCAGAATCGACACCTGAATCTCATTCAGTGCGGTCAGGAACACCAGAATCGTGCCCGCCATGGCCGACGGCGCCGCCAGCGGCATCACTATATCGCGCATCCGTTGGAGGAAACTGGCACCGAATATTTGTGCGGCCTCATCCAGCGAACGCTCGATTTGCGCAAAACCGGCCAGCGTCGGACGAAGCACCAGTGCCATAAAACTGGAAAGATAAGCCGCCAGGATAATCCATACCGTGCCGTAAAGGCTGATATGCACCAGTGGCAACGGTTTGAGGAAAAACAGGATCGCCGCAATTCCGGTCACTATCCCCGGCAACGCGTAAGCCAGTTCGGTCGACAGTTGTAAAATACGCACCAGCCGCGTTCGCTGCCAGCTCAGGAAATACGCCAGAAACAACGAGGAAAGTGTCAGGATCAGCGCAGTCATCACGGTAAGCCCGAGGCTGGTCATAAAGGCATGGCGGATTGCCGGATACCCGAACAGCGCATTGGCATAATTGCTCAGCGTCAGACTCTGCAAGGTCAGTGCCTGACCAAAACCCGTGGTCAGGGACGTGGTCATCAGCGCGGAAAGCGGCAATAACAGCGTCAGCGACATCCACAGCCAGGCCGCAATTTCTGCCGGTAAACGCCATCGCCCCAGAGACTGATGCAGCGCGCGCGGCGTCCCCGTGACACGCACATCCTGCCGCCCGCCCAGCCAGCGGCTGAACATCAGTCCGGCAAGCGTAATAGCGGCAATCAGCAGCGAAAGCACCGCCATATCCGTCAGCGCCGACGCCCCCACGCTGTTGAGTTGCTGATACACCAGCGTGATCAGCGTCGGGATACGACCGGGAATGCCGAGCATTGCCTGAATACCAAAATTACCCGCTGCGGTGACAAACGACAGTGCCGCACCGGCAAAAATAGCCGGGCGCACCAGCGGCAAAATCACGGTAAACAATACCCGCCACGGTTGTGCCCCACCGCTGCGCGCGGCCTCCACCAGTTCGGCTGGCAACCTGCGCAACCCGGCCCGCACCATCAGGAAAACCAGCGGCGCATTGTGCAATCCCAGCAGAACAATAATGCCGGTCAGCGAATACAGCGGCGAAGTCGAACCGGCGGGCAGCGTTAACCCCAGCCACTGCAATACCGGACTGGATGGCGAAAGTGCCTGAACCCACGCCAGCGCTGTTACCTGCGGCGGGATCATCAGTGGCAGAATAAAAGTAAATACCCAGGCCTGTTTACCGCGCAAATTAGTCAGCGCGATCAGCAGCGCCGCCACTGTACCCAGCACCATCGCCAGCAAAGTTGAGACGACAGCAATCGTCAGTGTATTCAGCGTGGCGGTCAGGACTTTTCGTGTGCCCAGTAAATGGCTGAGCCGCGAGATGTCCGGCACACCTTCAGGCGCCATTGCCGCCCAAACCAGTCGCATCAGGGGCGCTATCGACAATATCCCGATCAGCAACGTCAGGGCCCAAAGCACGCCCTTCTCACTGCCCGGCCAGAACCGACGCGAGGGGGTGGCGCGGCGCTGAACTTCACTCATCACGCTCATCTGGCTGTCCTTTGGGCTGTCAGCCACCGAAGATTTCAGTGAATTTCGCGCGAACTTCTTTATCATCCGCCACCGCTTTATCTGAATCCAGCGTCAGCAGCTTAATCGAATCCAGCGGTGCAAAGCCTTCAGGTACCGCAATGCCGGATTCAATTGGCCGGTTACCTTGTTTCGCAACCAATTGCTGGCCCTGCGGTGAGAGCATGAAATCAACAAACGCCTTCGCCGCAGGCACGTTATGTGCCCCGGAAAGAATGGCTACCGGCTCAGTCACAAATGAAGCCCCCTCTTTCGGATACACCAGATCAATCGGCGAGCCCTGCTTTTTAGCGCGGATAATATCGGCATCGGTAATCACGCCATACTTCGCCATGCCACTCGCTACCGCTTTCAGCGCCGGGCCGTTGCCACCTTCCGGGGTAATGCCGTTCTGCGCCAGTTTCTGATAAAACGCCCAGCCGATGTCCGGCGTATTAATGGCCGTATGCAGGTGATACAACGCCGCCCCGGAATACAGCGGGCTTGGCACGGCCACCTGACCTTTGTTTTGCGGTTCGGTCAGCGCCATCCAGCTATCAACCGGTGTGGCGTTTTTAGTGTTGTAGGCAATGACCGTGGCGATAATTTTGGTGCCAAACCAGGTTTTATCTTTGTCGTAAAAATCCGGGCTGATATTTCCCACCGGCGCATCGGTATAGGCCATCAGTTTGCCGTCTTTTTTCAACGCGCCCAGATTGATGGAATCCGCAACCAACAGCACATCAGCTTTTACGTCCCCGGCCATCATTTCAGTTTGCAAAACATTCATCAGTTGCGTCGTGCCGTTGCGCGTCCACTCCACCTGCACATCCGGATAAGCCACCTTGAAGGCGTCAATCGTTTGCTGGGCAATTTCCGGTGCCTGAGAGGTATAAACCACCAGCTTTCCGGAGGCGGCTTCGGCAGCATTTGCCTCTCCCTGCGTGGCGCAAATCAGCAATGCGCTCAAGGATAACGTGATGGTTTTTAAAATATGCATAGCCCTGTCCTTAGAATGAGAAAATTATTGGGGAAGGATCCAGCCGTCGGCAATGACGAAAGTGACAATGTCACTCACGTAACTATCGGGCGAAAGAGAGGAATGAAGGGAAAGCTTCAGCGCAGGCGTGTTTACCGGCGCGACGTCAATCTGGTGATAGCCGCCGCGGTAAATCACCCGGGTGATCCGCGCAGCGATGCCCGGTTCGCCGTGCTGAGCAAAACGTAAATCCGCAGCATGGACACACACCTGCGCCTCACTCACCGTTGTCTGATGTGCCGGAGCCCGTAACCGGATACGCATACCGAAAACATCGGCCCAGGCCGTGCCGTTTTCGGCGGGTTGAATATTTTTTGCCGGGATAACGCGACCCTCGTCGATAAAGGTCGCGACCATGGCGTTGGCTGGTTCACGGTACAGCGTTTGCGGCGTAGCAAACTGCATCACCTGGCCCTCGTTCATCACCACGACACGGTCAGCCATCGCCATCGCTTCCTGCTGATCGTGGGTGATATACAAAAGCGTTGCGCCGGTGTGCTGATGAAAACGCCGGAACTCTTCTTCCATCGCCGCACGTAAATGCACATCAAGATTTGCCAGCGGCTCATCCAGCAGCACCACGCCGGGGCGTGTGACCAGGCAACGTGCCAGTGCCACACGTTGTCGCTGACCGCCGGACAAATCGGAAGGACGGCGTATGGCGTAATCGCTCAGCCCCACCAGCGCCAGCGCATCCTGCGTTCGCGTGCGTCGTTCATGGCGATCCATCCCCGCCACTTTCAGGCTGTACGCTACGTTTTCTTCCACCGACATATGCGGCCACAGCGCGTAGTTCTGAAACACAATGCCCAGATCGCGCTTTTCCGCTGGAACATGGACGTCGGTGGATGAAAACAGTCGTTCACCGACGATGATTGTGCCGCTGTTTACCGGCTCGAATCCCGCGATGGTCCGCAGCAACGTGGTTTTGCCACAACCTGAGGGACCGAGCACGGCAACAAACTCACCGTGATGAATATGCAGTGAGACGTCATTGAGCACCGGCTGAGTGGTAAAGGATTTACTCAGGTGGGAAATCTGTATGGCAGACATGCGTCGGATGTTTCCTCAAAGCGGCACTGGCCCGTTCAATGAGGAAACAAATTACTGCGGTTTTGTGACTGTTTTATGAACCGGTGGAGAAGGTTTGGTTCGACACGACATGGCAGGAGAAGACATAAATGCGATATAGCTTCCTGATTAAAATGAATCACTTCCTTTTAATTAAAACACATTATAAATCAATGCAATATCTGAAGAGTTCTGAATAGAAAAAAGATTATCTATAAGAAACAATCATTTTCCATACGCGGCGATAAATTCTCCGGCAATCGCCACGGCAATTTCTGCCGGGAGTTTGCCGCGCACATCGGGCAGCCCCACCGGGCAACGCATTCTCGCCAGTTGCTCAGACGAAATCCCTTTGCCCGATAAACGGTAATCAAAGCGTTTACGCTTGGTATCCGAGCCAATCAGGCCAAAGTAGCGGAAATCGTCGCGCTTCAGGATGCGCTCACTCAGAGCGAAATCCAGCTGGTGATCGTGCGTCAGCACCATGAAATAACTGTCAGCGGGCATCTGCGCCACCGTGCTTTCGGGTTCCTCATCCACAAGGCAGGTGACTTGCGGGTCCACCTGTGCCGGAAACTCACTGGCACGGGCATCTACCCAGGTAATGCGACAGGGTAAGGTGCTGAGAATGTTCACCAGTGCCCGCCCGACATGACCTGCGCCGTAAACCACAACGTGCGGTTGCGGTTGCCCCAGCGGTTCAAGCAACACCGACGCCATGCCTCCGCAACATTGTCCGAGCCGCGCCCCTAATGAAAAGCGTTCGAAGCGGCTGGTTTTCGCACCCTGCTGCAACATCTCGCGGGCAATGGCTGTAACCTGAAACTCAAGATTGCCGCCGCCCAGCGTATAAAATTGCTGGTCAGCGGTGATCACCATTTTGCTGCCTGCATCACGCGGCGTGGAGCCCTGATTCTCCACCAGCGTCGCCACCACGCACGGTTCTCCGCGACGTTGCAGGTCATGTAAACGCGTTACCCAGTCATCAGTACGCATGAGAACCCCCGTCAGCCGGCAATTTTTGCGGTAGCCATAGCGGAATGAGTGACAACGTCACCCTGAAAATGCATCTGATTTATGGCGTTAAGCACTCTTTCCGGCGTGGCAGGTGCATCAAGGTGCGGATGTACACGATAACCGGCCAGGCTGGCAACGGCATCTTTGATGGCACACCAGACGGATATCCCGAGCATAAACGGCGGTTCACCCACGGCTTTGGAATGGAAAACGGTATCTTCCGGATTCTTACGGTTCTCCACCAGTTTCACGCGCAGATCCTGCGGAATATCGCCAATTGCCGGAATTTTATACGCCGCCGGACCACTGGTCATTAAGCGCCCTTTGTCATTCCACACCAGCTCCTCCGTGGTCAGCCAGCCCATGCCCTGCACGAATCCGCCTTCCACCTGACCGATATCAATCGCCGGATTCAGTGAGTCGCCGACGTCATGCAGAATGTCTGCCCGCAACAGCCTGTATTCACCGGTCAGCGTATCGACCAATACTTCCGCGCAAGCCGCGCCGTAGGAGAAATAATAAAACGGATGCCCGGCGGCTTTACTGCGGTCATAGAAAATCTTCGGTGTTTTGTAATAGCCGGTGCTGGACAGCGGCACCTGATTCAGCCAGCACTGGGTCGCCACCTGTTCAAAACTGAAATACTGATTTTTAACGCGCACCTGACCGTTGCTGAAGGTGATGTCAGTTTCCTGTGCATCATGAACACGCATCAGCATCTCAACCATGCGCCCTTTGATGATTTCTGCCGCGTTTTGCGCCGCTTTACCGTTCAGGTCAGCGCCGGATGACGCTGCCGTCGGCGAGGTATTGGGCACTTTGCCGGTATCAGTCGCGGTGATCTGAATCCGGCTGATATCCACCTGAAACACCTCAGCCACCACCTGCGCGACCTTGGTATTCAGCCCCTGTCCCATCTCTGTGCCACCGTGATTGAGCTGAATACTGCCGTCGGTATAGACCAGCACCAGCGCGCCTGCCTGATTGAGGAAACTGGCGGTGAAGGAGATACCAAATTTTACCGGCGTCAGCGCCAGCCCCTTTTTCAGATAAGGGTTGCTGCGGTTAAATTTCGTGACAGCGTCACGTCTTGCGGTGTATTCCGCGCTATCCTCCAGTTGCTGCGTCATCTCCTGCAACAGGTTTTGCCCGACGGGCTGGTGATAATGCGTAACGTTGCGGGCTTCCTGACCGTAGTAATTATTTTTGCGTACCGTCAGCGGATCCAGACCCAGTTCGCGGGCAATATGATCAACAATGTGCTCAATCGCCACAATGCCCTGCGGGCCGCCAAATCCGCGGTAAGCGGTGTTCGACGCAAGATGAGTTTTACAGCGATAACCGGTGATCAGCGCATCGCCGAGGTAATAGGCGTTATCGGAATGGAACATGGCGCGATCGACGATAGAACCGGAGAGATCCAGCGAATAACCGCAGTTGGCCGCCAGTTTAATGTCGATACCGTGAATGACGCCGTCATCGGTAAACCCTACGTCATAGCTGACATGAAACGGATGGCGCTTGCCGGTGATCAGCATGTCATCCTGACGCGACAGCCGCATTTTTGCCGGACGTCCGGTCAGATGCGCCGCCAGCGCGGCAAGGCAGGCTGCACCAGCGGCCTGCGTCTCTTTGCCGCCAAAACCACCGCCCATGCGTCGCATATCAACCACGACTTTGTGCATCGGCAAATCCAGCACCGAGGCCACCAGTTTCTGCACTTCTGTCGGATGCTGTGTCGAGCTGTACACCAGCATCGCGCCGTCTTCGCCGGGCATCACTGAGGCAATCTGCGTCTCGAGATAAAAATGCTCCTGGCCGCCAATTTCCAGTTCGCCCTGTAAACGGTGCGGCGCACAGGCCAGCGCCATCTCAGCGTCACCGCGTTTATGCTGATGCGGTTCTTCGACGTAATGTTCCAGCGCCAGCGCCTGTTTTACCGTCAGCACCGCGTCACGCGGCTGATACTCCACTTTCGCCAGCGCCACCGCCGCCCGGGCGGCATCCATTGAGGTTGCCGCCACCACCAGCACAATCTGGCCGACATACTGCACTGTGCCCTGCGCCATCAGCGGATCACCATGGGTCAGCGGCGCAATGTCCAGATTGCCGGGCACATCCTGTGCAGTCATCACCCGCACCACACCCGGTACGGCGTAACAAGGTTCGGTATCAATATGCAAAATGTCAGCATGCGCATGAGGGCTGAGCAGCGGCACCAGATGCAGCTGACGGGGGAATTCCAGCCGGTCATCGATATACACCGCTTCACCGCTGACGTGTTTCTCCGCGCTTTCATGTTTCTGGCTTTTGCCCACGCCGCTCTGCAACCCTGTGCGGAACAACGCTTCCATCTCAGCCTGAGAAAGTGATGGTTTCGATTCAGACATAATGTGTTACCCGCATCAGTGTTTCAGGAGAAGTCATTTCGATATGGCAGCGGCGCAGCAGATTTTTCGCCACCTGCATGCGGTATTCCCGGCTGGCACGAAAATCACTGATTGGCGTGAAATCCAGTTCCAGCGCCTGACAGGCCCGCTCGACAGTTGCCGTCTGCCACGGCTGACCAAGTAATTGCGCCTCACAGCCGCTGGCCCGTTTCGCCACTTCCGCCATGCCGCCAAACGCCACGCGTGCATGCACCACCACGCCATTTAGCACTTCAATATGCAACGCCGCGCAGACCGCAGAAATATCGTCCTCCAGCCGTTTCGACACTTTATAAACCCGTAACTGGCGTGCCGCCGGGGTATTGCGGGGAATGCGGATTTGTTCAATAAATTCGCCCGGCTGCAACGCAGTTTTGCGATAACCGAGGAAGAACTGATCCAGCGGTAACTCCCGTTGTTCAGCGCCACGCCGCAGCAGCAGCGAAGCGCCGAGCGCCAGCAACACCGGCCCGCCGTCACCGATTGGCGAAGCGTTGGCGATATTGCCGCCGAAGGTCCCCTGGTTGCGAATTTGTTGTGATGCAAACCGTTCGAGCAGTTCGCCAAACGCCGGGAACTCTTCATGTAAAAACGGCATACAGGCGCTGAGCGGCGCGGCGGCGCCAATATGAATAGCCTGACCGGTCAGCGTAATTGCCTTGAGTTCGGGAATATGACTCAGCGAAATCAGCTTCGGCAGGCGCTGATAACGTTGTGTGACTTCCAGCGCCAGATCGGTACCGCCTGCCACCAGACGGGAATCCGGACAGGCAAGATAACGTCCGGCCAGTTCATCAATAGTCACCGGCTGTTCAGTCGCGGATATCGCGGCGAGTTTTTCCAGCGTTTGCCGGGCATCAGCATCAAACTGATCGGCCTGCGGGGCTTCACAAATGGCTTTCGCCGCATCCATGATTGGCCGGTAACCCGTGCAACGGCAAAGATTGCCGGAAAGGGTTTCCTGCACGCCTTCAACCGTAAAAACAGGTTTATTTTTTTCCATCGCAAACAGTGACATCACAAAACCCGGCGTGCAGAAACCGCATTGCGAAGCGTGATTATCCACCATAGCCTGCTGTACATGATGGAGCTCGCCGCGATGTTTCAGATCTTCAACCGTAATAAGCTGTTTGCCATGCACCGCAGGCATAAACGTCAGGCAGGCGTTGACCGTGCGGTATTGCAGTTGCTCACCCTGCTTTTCTGCCAGCACCACCGTACAGGCGCCGCAGTCACCGGAGGCACAGCCTTCTTTGGTACCACAGCGCCCTGCATCGCGGCGCAGATATTGTAATACCGTCGTGTCAGCGGGCAGATTTTCCGTGTGGATCCTGCCGTTCATCAGAAATTGGATCATGATCATATCCTTCAAAAATCACTGGTTTGCTCCCTCCCCTGCGAAGGGGAGGGTTGGGGTGGGGTTTTAAAGCAAAATCAAAAAGTTGATGTATGCTTTGACTGGGAGTTTGCCCTTAATACCCCCTCCCGGCCTCCCCCTTCGCAGGGGGAGGAGCAAAGGCTTTACAGCCATTCAGAATCAGTGTCGTAACCTCACCAATAATGTGTTCACGCGCCTGTTCATCGCCTTCGAAATTGCCGTACATATGCTTCACCTGCACCGCAAAATCGGCGTAATACTGCGTCACCGCCCAGATATGCATGATGAACAGGCGGGCATCCAGCGCACGGATTTTCCCCTGCTCAATCCACTGATGGATCAGGTTCTCTTTGCCGGTGATATTCTGCGTGGCCAGCGGCCAGTATTTATGCAGATAGTGACCGCCGCCTAGCACCTCACTGGTGAAAATGCGCGACAGTTGCGGCTGATCGAACGAGAAATTCAGCTTATTGCGGATATAACGGCTGAGCACCGCCTCGGGTTCGCTGAGGGACGGGTCGAACTGAATGATATCGCCCCAGACTTTCAGCACTTTCTGCAAGAGCTCTTCGTACAACTCTTCTTTGCCCGCGATGTAGTAATGCAACTGGGCTTTTTTGATCCCGGCGCGCTGAGCGATGGCCTGAGTGGTTGCCCCCTGAAAACCTTTTTCACTGAATTCTGCAATGGCCGCCGCGTGGATATTTTCCAGGGTGCGTTCACGCGCAAGGCGGACTTTGCCGCCGGTATCACTGTTCATCATGCTGAGAGTTCCTCCCGCTGAGCATCCCGTACATACGCCGGTTCGCCGTCAACGTAGGTGCAATACACATTACGGTCATCACCCAGCGTCATCAGCACAAACAGCTTTTCAGCCAGCGTTTTACTGTTGGTGGCACGTAATTTTTGCAGCGCACTGACACCCGGTTCGAGCACCACAAAATCCGCCTCTTTACCGGTATTAAAGTTGCCGATTTTATCGTCGAGGTGCAGCGCCCGTGCGCCGCCGAGTGTGGCGTGATAGAAGGCTTCGAATGCAGATAAACGGTAACGCTGCAGTTGTCCGACTTTGTAGGCTTCTGACAGCGTTTCCAGCATGTTGAAGGTGGTGCCCGCACCGACGTCCGTGCCCATGCCGACGCGAATTTGTTTCTGCCAGGATTTCTGCAAATTAAACAGACCGCTGCCCAGAAACAGATTAGACGTCGGGCAAAAAGCGATAGTCGAATCGGTGTCGTGCAGGCAATCCCATTCACTGTCATCCAGATGCAGACAGTGTGCAAACACGCAACGTTCGCCGGTCAGTCCGTACTGATGATAAACGTCGAGATAATGCTGATGTTCAGGGTGCATTTCTTTCACCCAGGAGAGTTCGGCGACGTTTTCGCTCAGATGGGTATGCATGTACACGTCGGGGAATTCCTGCTTAAGCAACCGCACTTTTTGCAGCAGTTCAGGCGAAGATGTCGGCGCAAAACGCGGCGTCAGCGCATAGCTCAGACGCTGGCGGTTATGCCAGCGCGCAATCAGCCCGCGCGTGTCGCGTTCACTTTCTTCAGGGGTTTCCAGCAGGGCGTCGGGGGCGTTTTTGTCCATCATCACTTTGCCCGCCACCAGCCGCATATTGATGTCGGAGGCTTCTTTAAACAGGGCATCGACGGACTGCGGATGAACGGTGCCAAACACCAGCGCCGTGGTGGTCCCGTTAAGCAGCAACTGACTGATGAAGAATTTCGACATGCGCCTGGCGTAATCCGCGCAGTGATATTGTTGTTCGGTCGGGAAGGTATAGCGCGTCAGCCATTCGAGCAACTGCTCGCCGTACGCGCCGATCATTTCGGTCTGCGGATAGTGAATATGCGTATCGACAAATCCCGGGACGATCAGCTTGTCGCGATAATCATCAATTTCCAGAACAGCGGTTTTACGTACCAGCGCCAGCTTGCCCTCACCTTCCTGCCAGCTTCCCAGCCAGATGATTGTGCCGCCGCTGAGCAACATCAGGCCGTCTTCGATATAACGCACCTGCGCTTCTAAATCTTCCGGCCGTAATACCGGCTCGCGGATATCGAAGAAATTTCCGCGGACGGCGCGGGTGATGATCTGACTCATGGCATTGTCCTTCTCTGCAACATTCTCGTTCACGATTGATAACAGAACATTTGCAAAGCTTATGCCAAATCTGACCAACCGGTCAGATCAAAGAGTCAGACCGGTTGGTTCGAAATTTCAATACCGGATCGAAAATAATTCATTTAGCTATGCCAGACATCTTCTGATGCGTGCGTGTGATAACATTTAGCCCCATCAGAAATCATTAATTAATCTCTATCTTTATGACTACAAAACACATGACATGTAATTTTCATCTTGACCAGATGGCATTTTTAAAAACACAAACCAGGGATATATCAGTTTCAGGTTATGGCGTATGTGCCGGGATGGTAAGTTCATGGATCCAGCATGAACTTTCTGAGAAACCTCAATCTTTTTTATTCTATAAAAACACTTATAACTTTATTTCCCGCCAACGCGCATTAACGTGTAAGTACCTGATATCTGGAAAAATAAACCTGGCTTTCAACAGCGACTTATTTTACCCGATAAGACAAGTTGATTTAAAAACAAATGATTTTCAGTCATTTGCAAGATCCACCATCAGGGGTGTTTTCAGTATCGTTGTTTATTCAAAAAATGGTTACTCACACTGCATTGGCATGAGCATACATAAAGGGACTTATAAAATATTTGACCCCAATCTGGGTGAGTTTGAGATAACAAAAAGCAGAAGTTTTTCTTCTTTTATTTGTCAGGACTGGATATCAAAAAAATATCCCCCTTCACGCACACCCTATTTGCAGATAACACAATATAAATCAAAGCACTTAAACATCACTACTTCAACAGCACTTCATATTGCGGATTGAATTCATCAAATATTGGCAACGCGGCAGCACCGAGCGCGGGTGTGTCGCTGCCGGACATCCCGAGGCGAATGCGTGCACTCTGCGCGTACCGGCTGCGCACCGAATTATACAGGGGCGTCAGGCGCTTAATCAGCTTTTCCACCAATGGTTTAGGCATGGTGCCGCCGATAATCACGCTCTGCGCATCGAACACGCATTCCATAATATTGATGGCCTGGAGTGCCGGTTCGACGGCAGTATCAAGCCATTTATCGAACACTTTTTCATCGACTTTCAGCAGATCTTCGGGCATGGCCGACATCGGATCCAGTCCGCAGGCTTCATACGCCGCCTGCAAAGAAACATAACGTTCGAGGCAGCCTTTGTTGCCGCAATAACATTCTCGCCCGCCCGGTTGCACCACAATGTGGCCGACTTCGCCCGCATTGTGTGCATGACCGGTGTAAATCCGTCCGTCGGTGAAGATGCCGGCACCCAGCCCGGTGCCGATATACAGATACACAAACGACGATAATTGCTTGGCCACACCGTGAAAACGCTCACCGATTGCGGCTACCGTCGCATCGTTTTCCAGCGTCACCGGCCAGCCGGTCGCGGCGCTTAAACGCGCTTCAATATCAATATTATCCCAGCCGTGCAACGTGGTCGGCCCTTGTGAGGAAATGCCTTCTACGCCAAACGGCCCCGGCATCACCACACCCACGCCTAATATTTTTCGCCAGTCAATTTTCACCTGTTGGCGCATTTCTTGCAGAACCTGATCGATAAGAGCCAGCGTGGGCTCTGGCTGCGGTTTCTGTACATGGATCAGTTTGCGAAAGCGAACAGTTCCGGTCAGATCCACCAGCACAGTCAGCAGCGACTGATGATCAAGATGGATGCCTATTGAATAGGCGCTGTCAGGATTGAGTGTCAGTGGCGTTGCTGGCTGACCACGCCCTCCCGCACGGCGCGGCAGGTGGGAAGACAGGATACCCGCCTGCTCGAGTTCGGTGGCAATGTTGGAGACCGTTTGGGGGGTGAGCGACGTCAGCCGGGCGATTTCAGCGCGGGTCAGTTCACCGTTAAGGCGAATGGCTTCGATCACCACCCGACGATTGTGAGCACGGGCGTGCTCAAGATTGGTACCAGACGTTGTTATCACATCCCTCTCCACGGTGAAGACCTTGCGGGCAGTATGTGGCCAGTGATTACAGCAATCAAATTGATTTTATAAATTACAGAAGATGAATATGACGGTGGCATCACAGCTTTGAATGTTATTGCCATGTTAATAATAATCGCCAGTCATTATTCACTTTCCATCTTTTTTGAGATTCACATTAAGACCCGGTAGCAAAGTAATCATCCGGCAGGGACGCAGGGACTGGCAGAACTATGCCTTCCCATTTTTTTTAGCCAATTAAAGCAATCAAATTGATTTAATAAACCTAACCCTGTTTCGGAGAATGACGATGAGCCTACGATTTACCCCTGCGGCCACCCTGTGCGCCCTCTCTGCCCTCACCCTGGGATATTCCGCCAGCGCGCTGGCCGATACGACGCTCAGTGCCTTATTTATGACTCAGGCGGCGTACAGCGAAGCGGATATCCGCGCAATGACCGCCGAGTTCACCAAACAGCATCCGGATATCAAAGTGAACCTGGAGTTTGTGCCATATGAAGCCCTGCACGACAAAATCGTCGCCGCACGCGGTGCCGGTGACAAAGGTTATGACGTGGTGCTGTTCGATGCGATCTGGCCTGCTGAATTTAACAAATACGGCCTGTTGCAGGATGTCACGGCGCGTATTCCGGCTGAAGAAAGCAACAAGATTTTTGACGGCGCGATTTCTACCGTGACCTACAAAGATAAACGCTGGGGGATGCCGTGGATCCTCGACACCAAATATCTGTATTACAACAAAGCCATGCTGGCCAAAGCCGGGATCACTACCCCGCCCGCCACCTGGGCTGATGTTGAAAAGCAATCTGAGATCCTGAAAGAAAAAGGCATCGTGAAATATCCGCTGGTCTGGAGCTGGTCACAATCCGAAGCGCTGTTGTGCGACTACACCACGCTGGTGTCGGCGTTCAAAGGGGATTTCTACAAAGACGGCAAACTGAATTTCACCAATTCCGGCGCGATGAAAGCCATCAGCTACATGAAAGAGACGCTGGATAAAGGGCTGACTAACCCGAATTCGCGTGAATATCTGGAAGAAGATGTGCGTAAGTCGTTCTCCAACGGTGATGCGGCTTTCGCACTGAACTGGACCTACATGTACAACATGGCGAACGACCCGAAACAGAGCAAAGTCGCGGGTGACGTGGGGGTCATTCCGGCACCGGGTGAAACCGCAGGCGGCGCATCCGGCGTTAACGGGTCGATGGGATTGGGCATCGCCAAAGCCAGCGCACATCCGGACCAGGCATGGGAATACATCAGCTACATGACGTCGCAGCCAGTGCAGAACAAATACGCCAAACTGAGTCTGCCAATCTGGAAATCGTCTTATGAAGATCCGGCGGTGCAGAAAGATCAGGAGCAGTTGATCGCGGCGGCGAAAACCTCGCTGAATGTGATGTTGTCGCGCCCGGTTACAGCAGATTACTCCCGTCTGTCGAACATATTGCAGCAAAACATTCAGGCGGTATTGCAGGGTAAAACCCCGGCTCAGGATGGTATGGAAGCCGCAACCAAAGCCGCTGATCGTTTACGTTAAGTTTTAAAGCCAACACTATAATAGCCCGCCCGGTTCCGGCCGGACGGGCTGGGAAAAGATATGCTGACATTACCCCAACGCGAGAAACGTCAGGCCTGGTTGCTGCTTGCGCCCATGCTTCTGATGATGTTCTTACTGACCGCCTGGCCGCTCGCCCGCACGTTGTGGCTCAGCTTTACGGATGCCGGGTTAATCGGCGACGGTTCTGCGCCCAACTGGGTGGGGAGCGAGAATTTCATCTATGCGCTGACGGATCCGGATTTTCGCGCCGCACTCTGGCGGACGCTCTATTTCACTGTCGTCTCAGTGGTTATTGAAGGCATCATCGGCGTGCTGGTCGCGCTGTTGCTGAACCAGCCGTTTTGGGGACGCAGCGCTCTGCGCGTGCTGGTGATTCTGCCATGGGCATTGCCGACTATCGTCAACGCCACCCTGTGGCGGCTGAACTTTAATCCCGATTACGGCAGCATTAACGCCCTGCTTTCTCAGCTCGGGCTGATTGACGCCTACCGTAGCTGGCTCGGCGATCCGTCTTCGGCGATCAATGCCGTGATGTTCGCGGATATCTGGAAAAACTATCCGCTGATCACCCTGCTGGTGCTGGCGGCGCTGCAAACCATTCCGGAAGATTTATTCGAAGCCGCACGACTCGACGGCGCATCGGCTTTCCGCCGTTTTCGTAAAATCACCTTACCGGCGATTGCCGCACCGCTGGCCGTCGCGCTTGTCCTGCGCACCATCGACGCCTTCAAAATCTTCGACATCATTTATGTCATGACCCGTGGCGGGCCGCTCGACAGCACCAAAACCGTCAGTTTCTTTGTCTATCAGGAATCGTTCAGTTATCTGCGCGCTGGCAGCGGTGCTGCGTACGCGATACTCATGACGCTGATCTGCGCGCTGCTGATCATGATTTATATGTTGATGTTACTGCGTCAGCGCCGTTCAGGGAGCAGCGAATGAAACAAAAAATCCGGCTCGTTTTACGTTACTTTGCGGCGCTGATGGTGGCCATTTCGATTCTTGCCCCGCTGCTGTGGATGTTCCTGATGAGCGTCAGCTCGGCGGAAGATCTGACCCGCATTCCGCTGGAATGGCTGCCGCGCCACTGGGATTTCAACCGTTATACCCGCCTGCTGACCTTACAGGCCGGAACGCCCGGTGCGCTGTTCCTGCATGCGCTCGGCAACAGTGTGCTGGTCGCCTGTGGTGCCACACTGGTGTCGTTGTTACTGGCAATACCGGCGGCCTATAGCTTCTCGCGCTATCCCGGTCGCGACGGCTGGCTGTTTGGCAGCCTGGCGATTTACATGGTTCCGCCGGTGGCGTTTGTGCTGCCTTTGTATTTCATCCTGCAACAGCTCGCGCTGCTCAATACCCATCTCGGGCTGATTCTGGTGTATTGCTCGATGATCCTGCCGTTCCTCACCTGGATGCTGAAAAACCAATTTGACGCGCTGCCGGTGGATATCGAACAGGCATCGCGTCTCGACGGGCTGCGTTACTGGCAAGTATTGCTGCGCATCACCCTGCCGCTGGCAAAACCGGCGCTGGGTGCATCGGCGATGTTTGGCTGGTTGCTGGCCTGGGATGAATTTTTCTACGCCCTGCTGTTTACCAACAATATCGACGCCCAGACGCTGCCGGTCACCATCGCCGGATTCACCGCCGGGCGCGCCACTGACGACGGTCTGATTGCCGCTGTCGGGATCCTTGCGGCCATTCCGCCGCTCTTTATTGCGCTCTGGCTGCAAAAAACCATGGTCAGCGGGTTGACCGCCGGCGGCAGCAAGGGCTGAAAATGAACATCAGGGAAACCTCATCAATGACAACAAAACCTCTGACCCGCGCCACGCTGTATGTGACGGGCAATATCAACGTGGATTTGATCATGAGCACGTTGCACGAATGGCCGAAAAAAGGCACGGAAGCGATGCTCGAAAGCAGTTCACTGCGCCCCGGCGGGTCGGCGGGAAACTGCGCGCTGGCACTCTCTGCGCTCGGTTCCCCTTTTCGTCTGGTGGCAAATCAGGGCAATGACCAGTTCAGCGGCTGGCTGGCAGGTATGTTCCCGGAAAGCGCCTCACGCTGGCCGACCTGCGATTGCGAAACCTCGCTGACCTTTGGCGTGACACATCCTGATCACGAAAGAACATTTTTCAGCAATCAGGGACATATAGTTCGTTTATCCATGCAGGACGTTCTGGGGCAAATCCCTGAAACGGCACAGGCCGGAGACTGGGTATTGCTGTGCGGCACCTGGCTGTGTACCGCGCTTTACACTGACTATCCGCAACTGCTGGCAGTGCTGAAACAGCGTGGTTATCAGGTGGCTGTCGACAGTGGCTGGCCGCCGGGAGACTGGAGCGATGCGTTACGTGAACAGGCGGCAAAATGGCTGCCATTCTGCGATGCGCTGCTGCTCAATGAAGTCGAAACACTCGGGCTGGCCGACGCTACCACACTGGACGTCGCCGCGCTGACGTTGCTGCAGCAGATGGCGGATAACGCCTTTTGCGTGGCGAAATGCGGGCCGGAGGGTGCGCGTCTGTGGGCCAAAAATCTGACGCTGCATCAGCACGCCGAACCGGTCGGGGTGGTCGATACCATCGGTGCCGGAGACAGTTTTAATGCCGGGTTTTTATCCGCGCTGATTTATGGCCTGCCGCCTGCCACGGCGCTGCAATGGGGAGTTCGCGTTGCCGGTTGTGCCATCAGCAGTTCCCCGCGCCGTTACCCTGACTGGCAATCACTTTTTGGCCTTGTGGAGAAAATCTAAATGGCTCTGGTAGAACTGGTAAAAGTCGCCAAACATTATGGCAAAGTGCAGGTGCTGAAACCGCTGGATCTGACCATCCCTGACGGCAGTTTCACCGTGCTGGTCGGCCCCTCGGGCTGTGGAAAATCCACCTTACTTCGCCTGCTGGCCGGGCTGGAATCCCTGTCTGACGGCGATATTCTGCTCGATAAACAGCAGATCAATAATTTTGACCCCGCCGATCGTGATATTGCGATGGTATTCCAGAGTTACGCACTGTATCCGCATCTTACCGTGGCCGAAAACATGGCATTCCACATGCAGGTGAAGAAGGTGCCGAAAGCCGAACAACAGGCCAAAGTGCTACAGGCCGCAAAAGTGCTGGGTATCGATCACTTACTGAAACGCCTGCCGAAAGATTTGTCCGGCGGTCAGCGCCAGCGTGTGGCGATGGGTCGTGCGCTGGTGCGTAATCCGAAAGTGTTTCTGTTCGATGAGCCCCTTTCCAACCTCGATGCCCAGTTACGTATGGAACTGCGCGCAGAAATCAAATCGCTGCATCAGCAGTTCCGCACCACCACGGTATATGTGACCCATGATCAAATCGAAGCCATGACGCTGGCCGATAATATCGTGGTGATGAAAGACGGTTTTATCGTACAACAGGGCGATCCGTTGTCGATTTACGATAAGCCGGTAAATACCTTTGTGGCGCGTTTTATCGGTTCACCGCCCATGAATCTGCTCAGCGGTGTCTTCCGCAATATTGACGGTCAGCCAGGTGTGAACTGTAATCAGTTGTGGTTCGCACTGCCGGAGAAGTGGGCGTTGCAGGCACGGCACGCTGAGGGAGAACCCGTCACGCTCGGCCTGCGTCCGCACGATTTAAAACCGGCAGAGCACAGTACCCAACCTGCCGCCACATTACGGTTGCTGGAAGTGACCGGAGAAAGCAGCCTGTTGCACATCGACTGGTGCGGTTTCCCGCTGCACGTTCAGTTCGCCGGACGCGCCCGTATCAGCGCCAGTCAGCCGCTGTATCTCGATGCCAACCGCGAGGCGATCCATCTGTTTGATGCCCAGACCGGTGAACGGCTGGCAGAGGATCTGCGGTAAAAATGACTCTCAATGGAGATAAACTATGGAATACCGTCTGTTAGGCCGGTCTGGCCTGAAAGTTTCAGTTCTCAGCCTGGGTACCATGACGTTTGGTGGTCAGGGGAAATTTGCCAAAACCGGGCAAACTGACGTTGAGGCCGCACAACGTCAGACAGGATTATGTCTTGATGCCGGGATTAATCTGTTCGATACCGCCGATGTCTATTCAGGCGGTGAATCGGAAGTGATCCTCGGTAAAGCACTGGGCAACAAACGTCACGACGTGCTGGTGGCCAGTAAAGCCCGCTTTCCAATGGGTGAAGGCCCGAATGACCGTGGTTCGTCCCGTCATCATATTCTGCGCGCTTGTGAAGCCAGCCTGAAACGTCTGAACACGGATTATCTGGATTTATATCAGTTGCATGAATGGGACGGCCTGACGCCACTGGAAGAAACGCTGCGGGCGCTCGACGATCTGGTCAGCAGTGGCAAAGTGCGTTACGTCGGTATCTCTAACTTCTCCGCCTGGCACGTGATGAAAACGCTGGGCGTGGCCGACGCTAACCACTACATCCGCCCGGTCAGTCAGCAAATCCATTACACCCTGCAGGCGCGTGAAGCTGAATATGAGTTGCTGCCTGCCGCGCAGGATCAGGGGCTGGGCGTGCTGGTCTGGAGCCCGCTGGCAGGCGGCCTGCTTTCCGGTAAATATCGCCGCAATCAGGCGGCACCGGAAGGCACCCGTCATCTGGCCGACTGGGGCGAACCGCCGGTGCGTGATGAAAGTGCGCTGTACGACGTGGTCGATGTGCTGGTGGACATCGCCGAAGCCCGTGGCGTTTCTGCGGCGCAGATTGCGCTGGCCTGGCTGATTGCCCGTCCGCAGGTGACCTCGGTGATTGTCGGGGCGCGCAACGACACGCAGTTGCAGGATAACCTGCTCGCCGCTGATTTAACCCTCAATAACGAAGAAATTGAACGACTTAATCAGGTCAGCCAGTTACCTTTGTTGTATCCTTACTGGCATCAGGCGCAGACCGCACCGGATCGCTTGTCTGTAGCGGATTTATCGCTGATCGCGCCCTATCTGAAAAAGTAACTGCAACAAAATGATACGCACTGAGACCGGTTGACTATGCCGGTCTCGTTATTTTTGTGTTAATACTTAAAGAGTTTCTTTAGTGGGCCTCGTGCACACCTTGCTTAAAAACAGAGGAATACCGGGATGATTATTTTTGTTACCGGCGCAACTGCCGGATTTGGTGCTGAAATCGCACGTAAATTTGTTAAAGAAGGCCATAAAGTGATTGCTACCGGTCGCCGTAAAGAGCGTCTGGATGACCTGAAAGCCGAACTGGGAGACGCGCTGTACGCTGTTGAACTGGACGTGACTAACCGGGCTTCTATTGAAGAAGCTATCGCCAGCCTGCCTGCTGACTGGCGTAACATTGATGTTCTGGTTAACAACGCCGGTCTGGCACTCGGTCTGGAAAAAGCGGATAAAGCCTCGCTGGAAGACTGGGACAAAATGATCGACACCAACACCAAAGGGCTGGTGTACATGACCCGCGCCGTGTTGCCGGGCATGGTTGAACGCAACACCGGGCATGTGATCAACATCGGTTCCACCGCAGGCAACTGGCCATACGCAGGCGGCAACGTGTATGGCGCGACCAAAGCGTTTGTGCGTCAGTTCAGTCTGAACCTGCGCACCGACCTGCATGGCACCCACGTTCGCGTCACCAATATCGAGCCGGGCCTGTGCGGTGGTACTGAATTCTCCAGCGTGCGCTTTAAAGGCGACGACGAGAAAGTCAGTAAAACCTACGATAACACTAATCCGCTCACCGCAGCCGATGTGGCCGAATCCGTATTCTGGGTATCCACCCTGCCGGCACACGTCAACATCAATAGCATCGAAATGATGCCGGTCAGCCAGTCTCTCGCCGGTTTGCAGGTACATCGCGAAGGGTAATATTGCACCCTGACTGACACGAAAAGCAGCTCCGGCTGCTTTTTTATTATCTGCCTTTTATCAGTGCGCACAAAAAAGGCGCGGCAACCTGCCCGCGCCTTTCCGACATCCGGCAACCGAAAACGTATTACGCGCTCAGCCAGCCCAGTTTAATCACAAACAGAATCGACAAGACGATAAGCGCAGAATTCAGCTCACGCCAGCGACCGGTCAGCAGTTTTGCCAGCGTCCAGGTGATGAAACCAAATGCGATACCATTGGCGATGGAATACGTGAACGGCATGGTCAGCGCAGTCACGGTAACAGGCGCTGCCACGGTAATGTCTTTCCAGTCGATTTCAGCCAGGCCAGACGTCATCAGAACCGCGATGAACAACAGAGCCGGAGCCGTGGCGAAGGCCGGAACGCTGCCTGCCAGCGGAGCGAAGAACAGGCTCAGCAGGAACAGAATAGCCACCACAATCGCCGTCAGACCGGTACGCCCGCCAGCGCTCACGCCTGCTGCGGATTCGATGTAGCTGGTGGTGGTTGAGGTGCCGAGCAGTGAGCCGAACAACGCCGCCGCACTGTCAGCGACCAGCGCACGGCCCATTTTCGGGATATTGCCGTCTTCATCCGCCAGCCCTGCGCGTTTGGTCACGCCAATCAGGGTGCCGGAGTTGTCGAACACATCCACGAACAGGAACGCGAACACCACGCTAATCAGCGAAACGTTAAACGCGCCTTTGATGTCCAGTTGCATGAAGGTTGGCGCAATGGAAGGTGGCATCGACATTACGCCGCCAAACGGCGAATAACCCAGCGCAATCGCCAGAACGGTCACGGCCAGCACACCGATCAGCACCGCGCCGGTGATTTTACGCGCTTCCAGCACCACAATCAGAATGAAACCGAGCATCGCAAACAGCGGACCCGGCTTGGTCAGATCGCCCAGACCGACCAGCGTCGCCGGGTTAGCGATCACGATACCGGCATTTTCCAGCGCAATCAGCGCCAGGAATAAACCGATACCCGCCGCAATGGCCGAACGCAATGGCAGCGGAATACTGCGGATAATCCATTCGCGGATTTTAAAAATCGATAACGCGAAGAAAATACAGGCTGAAAGGAAAACGGCCCCCAGCGCGATCTGCCAGGTGTAACCCATATGCAGCACCACGGTGTAGGTGAAGAAGGCGTTTAAACCCATGCCCGGTGCCAGTGCAATCGGGTAGTTGGCGATAAAGCCCATCAGTGCTGAACCGATTGCGGCAGCAAGACAAGTAGCCACGAAAACCGAACCTTTATCCATCCCCGTCGCGCCCAAAATAGACGGGTTAACAAACAGAATGTAGGCCATTGCTAAAAATGTAGTGAGTCCAGCCACAATCTCAGTCCGCACGTTAGTACGGTGAGCTTTTAACTTAAATAGTTTTTCTAACATGAGAAGGAATCTCTTGGTCGCGTGATCACTTTCAGTCTGGTGATCAAAAATGCACGCTTGTTATTAGTGTTGTTTTTCAAAACACACGCGCGCGCACCAGCAGAACGAACGCCACAATTCGTCCCACCATTATCCCGTGGAATACGGCACGCGAGCTTAAACGTGTTTTGACGAACCCTGTCATTGCCCGTTTTGCCTGTAAAACAACCTGAGGTGATTGTTTTACAAAGGGGCATCGCACAATCTAGGAAAAATGAGTGATGCAGTCCATAATAGTTATCTCACTTATTCACTGCATAAATTAGTACACCCATGTCGCCATTCTCCCGTTTTTCGCAATATTTTACCGAAGTCGCCCGAACAGGAAGTTTGCGCAAAGCGGCAGAAGTGCTGCACGTCTCGGCTTCAGCCATAAACCGGCAGATCCTGCAGGCTGAACAAACGCTGGAAACCCCGCTGTTTGAACGCTTGCCGACAGGCCTGAAACTGACCTCAGCAGGCGAAATTTTATTCGATGACATTCGCCGCTGGCGGAAAGAATTTTCCCGCACCCGCGAACGTTTCGATGAAATTCAGGGACTGCGACGCGGGCATGTCACCATCTCTATGATTGCCGCTCTCAGCGAAGGCATGGTGGCGGAACTGATTGCCGACTTGGGCGCAGAACACCCTTACCTGACGTTTGACATCCGCATCGAAGACAGCCGGAACATCAGCGAACAGGTCAGTTCAGCGGAAGTGGATTTTGGATTGTTGCTCGATCCCGTCGAACATACCGGGCTGGAAGTACGCGCTTTTGCGGAGTTGCCCATCGGAATTGCGATGCCGGTGGGTCATAAACTGTCGCAGAAGGAATCGTTGTCGTTCAGCGACATCGCCTCCTACCGGCAGATCATTCCCTCCGAACCGCTGATGGTCAATGCCCGCGCCAGACTGCTGTATAACCGCTATCAGTTACTGGAAACGCCGTCGATCGTCTGTAATGACGTGCGCATGATGCGCGAACTTATCCGCAAAGGGGCCGGTGTCGGCGTGCTGAGTTTGTTAGATGTATTGCCAGATTTACAGGAAAAGCGACTGGCGTTTGTGCCGCTTCAGGGCCGCAGCGCCAAACCGCTGACGCTGGCGTTGTGCGTTGCCCCGCGCCGCCAGTTATCCCGCGCGGCGCAAATTGTGATTCAGAAAGTGATTGTGCTGATGGAAAGATTATCGCAATAGCCGTTCACGCCGTTTTCCAGCCAGAAATGATGATCAGCATCCCCGCCAGTGCCACACATGCGCCCAGCCAGTCGGTGGCGCTGAGCTTCACGCCATCGACAAACCGCAGCCACAGCATGGCGGTCATGACATAGACCCCGCCGTAAGCCGCATACACCCTGCCGCTTGCCGCCGGATGCAATGTCAGCAACCAGACAAACGCCGCCAGGCTGAGCGCCCCGGGTAATAAAAGCAGCACATTTGCCCCTTTGCGCAGCCAGAGATAAGGTAAAAAGCAGCCAATGATTTCTGCCAGTGCGGTCGCAAAGAACAGTAAAGACGTTTTGAGCATAATTGGGCCAGGTTTACAGTCCGAAGTTCAATAAGATATCAACCAGTTTACCGGCAGAGGGTGACGTCATTCGGCCGGATGTTATAATGCAATTATTCGCCTGAGCGATGTGTAAATTAAAAGGATGAGCTGATGAATACAACGTTTAAATCCCGACTGACCCGCAGCATTCTGCCTGTGGCTTTGCTGGCTATAACCGCCAGCTGGCAGGCGCCTGCACTCGCGGCCACCAATTGTGCGGGCGGAACCTGTGTCTTTGGCGGTACCGGCAATGATGCCATGACCAACGAAGAAGCACGTCAGAGCAAAGAGCAATGGAATGAAACCCAACGCCTGCGCGCCATGAAAAACCAGCGTAACGAGAAAGACTTCTCCAAATACGACAATTCGATTGATCTGCGCGACAAGTGTCAGGCCAGCCAAAACATCAATGCGTACTGGGAACCGAACACTGAGCGCTGCCTTGACCGTCGTAATGGCCGTCAGTTACTGGCTCCGTAAATCCTATCTGCTAGACTCATAAGTACACTGGTTTTCATAAAAGGAATGAATGATGAAAAAGACACTTTTAGCGGGTCTTGCTGTCGTTATGTTCGCACCGCTGATGGCACAGGCTTCCTGTGAAAGCGTAAAAGCTGACATTACCCAGAAAATCGTGGCAAACGGCTTGCCTGAATCAGGGTTTAAACTCGATATCGTGCCAAATGATCAGGCCGATCAGACTGGCGGGCAGGTCGTGGGCCACTGCGGCAATGACAGTCAGAAGATTGTGTATACCAAAACCGCCGATGCGGGTGACAGTTCAGCGGCAAGTCCTAAGACCGGGACCAGCCAGGATTCACAGTAATATTCGCGGTGATGTCGGAGCGGATATCACCGGCGGTTTATCACTTGCAGTGAAAGCCCGATGACCTGATCGGGAACCTTTCGGTTTCTTAATAACAGTTATCATACGATCTTCGCACCGAAACCACCGGGAGAGAAAAGTGCTTTTTCCCTCCCGGATATCCCTTCACGTTTTCAACACACGCTGCCGCTCCGTTCAGCAAGCTTTCTGAAACAACTGCCTTTTAAAAAAACAAAACAAGTAAGGTGATGAGTTGCAGCGACTCCTGCCACCATTTCGACTACAATGGTAGCCACTTTCCTCACAGGATGCGGTAAAAATGAAAAGACTGACCCAACAAGATATGACGGAAAGCGAACAGCGTGAGTTAAAAACACTGCTGGACAGAGCCCGTAAAGCACAGGGCCGTGAGCTGACGAATTCGGAAAATAACCGGATTAAAGATGACTACATCGATACGTTGATGGCAGAAAAAGAAAAAGTCGCTGCGAAAGCGCGGGCCGAAAAGCGCCGTAATAAAGCCGTTCCAAGCACTTCTGCAACATACGACTGGACAGCCCGCACTCATCCGCGTGGTCGTCGTTAAACGTTAACTGAACCTCTGCGTTCCTCACGCAGAGGCCTCAGCCCTCAGGCTTCCAGTAATCTGAAACCGTGCGTTCCGTCTTTTTCCAACTGCCCGACCAGCCCGTATTCCCAGTCCAGATAATCCTGCATCGCCTGCGGGCTGACATCCGTGCCTTCGTACGGACGACGATATCTGTCTTGCGCGTCGTCCAGATAAGCAGAATCCCCCCGCTCAAGCAGCAACCCGTGGTCGATCCAGCCCACCGTGCCTTTCTCCAGCAAATAAACGGGTTTGCCGGTTAATCCGGCCACTTCCGTGACAGCGTAACGTGCCAGCAAACCGCTGGTGCAGGTGACAACCCAACGCGCTTTCTGCGGTTGTAAGGCAATAATTTGCGGGATATTGCCCCGTGTTGTCCAGACCGCACCCGGAATGCGCCGGTTACGGAAATTCGCGCTGGTGGTGAGATCGATAATGCCGGTATTACCCTCACTCAGCCAGTTCAGCAGTTGTTCCGGTTTGACAGATTCCACAGCCGGTGCGGGCGCAACCCGGGCTTTCCAGTCGCCTTGTTCAGTCAGATCTTCAGCCCTCACTTCGGCGATATACACTTCCCAGTTCATCTGTGCCAGCCATGAGGCCGCCATGCGCGCACGCACACCATCATTATCCACCAGCACTATTCGCGCGCCACGAACGCTGGCATAGTGATCGGTTTCCTGAACCAACTGGCCACCGGGAACGTGTCGCGTGCCTGCCAGATGCCCGGCACGAAACTCTTCTGCCGTGCGCACGTCAAACACGTATAACGTGCGGGAATCATCCTGTTGCCAGTTACGTAATTGTGACAACGTCACTGAGCGCACGCCCGCGCGTAAAGCCAGAGTTTGCGCGCCTTTCAGCGCAACCCTGCGTGAGGCTTCACTCAGTGCCGGAAACTGTTTATGTTGCAGGTGCGACAGTGCCTGCCCCGCCAGCGTCCAGCCAATCGTACCGTTACGCAATGCAGACACCGGCTGCGTTAATCCGGCATTAATCAGAGATTGCGTGCCGATAATGCTGCGGGTACGCCCCGCACAATTGATGATCACCTGCGTGTTGTCATCAGGCACCACATCTTTCAGGCGCAGCACAAGTTCGCCTCCCGGTACGCTCACGCCGCCCGGAATACTCATCACCTGGTATTCATCAAAACGGCGCACATCCAGCACAGCAATGTTTGCCCCCTGCTGTTGCAATGCCAGCACCTGTTCCGCACTCAGGGACGGTGTCTCGTAATGATGTTCAACCCATTCCCCGAAGGCTTTACTGGGCGCGTTCACATCAATAAATATCTCACCACCCGCTTCTTTCCAGCCAGCCAGATCACCGGCCAGCAACGCGATATTCTGATACCCCAGCGATTTCAGCAATTGAGCCGCCCGCATGGTTTTACGCTCGCCGCGCTGCACGTCATAAAATTCACCATTGTCATACAACGTAATAGCCGTCAGACGGTTTGGTATGCGATCCAGCACTTCCAGTTCGAGTTTAGACAAAGCCAGATTGGCAGCAAATAAGGGATGTCCGGTGGCAAAGGCCGCTTCTTCACGCAGGTCAACCAGTGCCACATCCTGTCCTTCGAGCAACGCCTCGCGGAGTTCAGAAAAATGGCGCAAAGGCAGTGAATATGAATCAGTCATGATTTCTCTCTTTTGACAGGTCCCAGATATTGGGAAGGTGCGGGCTGGAGTAGCCGGAAATAAAGGTTTTCCCGGTGCCGTCTGGCAGATAAACCGCCCGTGAAACCGCACCGATATTGCCGCCGTAAACGTGAATGCTGACCGATACTTGATCCTTGAAAAAATTGCTGACCTGGTGGATATCCAGGTGATCGGGGGAGATTTTCCCGACGTCGCCAACGTGCAGCGTAATGGGATTTCCTTCCGGTTGCAGCGTTCCGTCGGGGTGGCGGGTATAATTCTGGCTGACTTCTGCACCGCGCAGCATACCTATCAGCCCCCAGACACGATGGTCATGCACTGGTGTTTTCTGCCCCGGCCCCCAGACAAAACTCACCACAGAAAAACGCGACAGCGGATCGGCGTACAAGAGATATTGCTGATAATGTTCAGGATGAGGCTGCGCAAACTCCTCCGGCAGCCAGTTATCTTCGCCGATAAGACGGGTCAGCAGTTCGCTTCCCTGCGCCAGTATTTGCGTCTGACCGTGCGGTTCCTGCACCAGCCGGGTGAAGTCCGCCAGAAATTGTCTCAGCGGCGCGAGCTGTAAAGTCGTCATCACTTTCCTCATACTTCATCACTGTTTCCGACAGGTTAGCATCGCCATGATCCAAGCAAAATTCATTTTATGGATAAGCTAATATGCAAATCACACATAAAAATGTGCATCAGGATCCAGCGTCCGCGTGAAAATTGTTTTATCCTGCCGGCAGCCGTTTTTACGTTAATCCTGACGCTGAGTGCCTATGAAAATTGAAGACCTGACTGCTTTTGTCGCCGTTATCCGCCTGCAATCTACCCGGCTTGCCGCCGATGAGCTGGGGCTGACACAGCCGGCAATTACCCGTCGGGTACAAAATTTTGAAGAATCGCTGGGCATTCCGCTGCTGAACCGCCAGACCAAACCCCTGAAACCCACGCTGATGGGCAACCGTGTTTATCAGCAATGCCGTCATATCTTGCGTGAGGTGGATGCGCTCAGTGATTTGGTTGCCGCCGACAGTCCACCTTCCGGCCTTCTGCGCCTTGCCGTGCCACAAAGCCTGAGCGAAAGCAGTCTGTTGCCTGCCCTGAAAACCCTGTCTGCGCAATTTCCGCAAATCCAGCCGCGACTTTCCAGCGGCTGGGGCGACGAGTTGTTGTTACGGATACAGCAGCAGGAACTGGAAGCGGCGGTCGTGCTGTTCCCTGCCAGTAAGCAATTCCCGGAGGGTGTCGAAAACCAGCCGCTGGGTACGGTCGATTTAGTGGTTGTCGGCCCGAAAGCACCGCAGGCTTTGCCACAACGTCTGGAAGATTGTTATCAGCACGGGTGGATCCTCAATCCGCATGGCTGTGGTTTCCGCGCCGCCCTGCAGCGCGCGCTGACTGAACAGGGTTTACCTTTGCTCATCAATCTTGAGGCGTTTGGCACGACCTTACAATTATCCCTGATTGCTGAAGGGCGCGGCCTGGGGCTGATGCCGCGCGCGCTGGTAGAAAAACATGCACTGCGCCCTGAACTGGCGCTGTATGACCTGAAAGATTTCGCCCCCCGCAGCCAGTTGTGGCTGATTTATCCCAACGTTCCTGCGAGTCAGGTACCGGCGATTGATGCGTTTGCCGCCGCGATTGCTAACGGGTTGGATTGTGGCAGGTAGTGATTATGGGATTGCCATCCGGACTGGCATTAAGGTCAACCCCCTGGGCGCGGTGCCCAAAGCAACACCTGTTCATGCACATTTTTTATATTAGCTTATGAAGATAATGAATTTCTCACATAGTAAGTTGCCGTTTATGGTGATAACTCCTGCCAGCGCAGACCTTCATCCGCTGGCCTCATCCCGAGGAGTGACAGCCTATGAGCGTGCAATTTATTGGTATGATCGGACACCGTCTGGCTTCTGAAATCATCCCACCGACCGGCCCGATTTTCGATAAAAAATACATTTCCGATTTCGCCAAAGCCCATGAAGATGCTGGCTTTGACCGCATTCTGGTGGCCTATGCCTCCGACCAGCCCGATGCTTTTCTGGTCACCGCGCACGCCGGGGCCAGCACATCCCGCATTCATTTTCTTCTGGCTCACCGGCCGGGATTCGTCGCGCCGACCCTCGCCGCCCGTAAGCTGGCGACCCTCGACCACCTGCTTGATGGTCGCGTGGCAGTGCATATCATCAGCGGTGGCAGCGATGCGGAACAACGCCGTGACGGTGATTATGTGGCGAAATCCGGCCGCTATCAGCGCACGGATGAATACATCGATGTACTGAAACAGAGCTGGTATTCAGAAACCGGTTTTGACCATCAGGGTGAATTTTATCAGGCGGAAAATGCTTTCTCTGCCATTAAGCCCTGTCAGAAAAAACTGCCGGTATTTTTCGGCGGATCTTCCGATGATGCCATCCGTGTTGCAGGTAAACAGGCGGATGTGTTTGCGTTATGGGGCGAGCCGCTGGCCAGTGCGGCAGAAACGGTGGAAGCGGTAAAAGCCTCTGCGGCAAAACACAACCGGGATATTAACTTCAGTATTTCCTTCCGCCCTATCCTCGGCAAAACAGAAGAAGAAGCCTGGGCGAAAGCGGATGAAATTCTCACTAAAGCCACCGCCCTGCAAGCTGAGAAAGGTCAGGTGCTGGCAGCCAAACCCCAAAGCGTGGGAGCTCAGCGTTTACTGAAAGCCGTCGCGCAAGGCGATCGTCTCGATTCCTGCCTGTGGACCGGCATCGCCGGGCTGATTGGCGGCGGTTCCAATTCTACGGCCCTGGTCGGTACGCCGGAACAGGTCTCCGATGCACTGCTGAAATATTACGATCTGGGCATCACCACTTTCCTGATCCGCGGCTTTGATCCGCTGAATGACGCCGTCGAATACGGTAAGAGTCTGATCCCGCTGACGAAGCAGAAAATCGCTGCGCGGGAAGCCCGAAAACACACCGCCGTTACTGCCCTGATTTAAGGAAACCCGATGCGACTGAATGTGAGAAATCTTCTGCTGCTGGTCACGCTGACCGGCGCTGTGTTCGCCACAAATGCCGAACAAATTACCCTGCGGGTCGCCGATCAGAAAGGCAACATGCGGGCACAGCTGGAAGCGGCAAATAAGCTGGATAAGCTGCCCTATAAAATTGAATGGTCAGAGTTTCCGGCTGCTGCGCCGCTGGCAGAAGCGCTGAATGCACAGGCGGTAGATGTGGGCATCATCGGTGATGCGCCGCTGTTATTTGCACAGGCCGCAGGTGCGCAGGTAAAAGCCATCGCCGTGGATAAGTCAGACGCCTACGGCACCGCGCTGCTGGTGAAACCGGACAGCCCGGTCAAAAGCGCCGCGGATCTGAAAGGCAAAAGTATCGCGACCAACCGCGGTTCCATCGGACATTTTGTCGCGCTGAAAGCCCTTGCCTCTGCCGGACTGAGCGCCAAAGACGTCACGTTCCGCTTCCTGCCGCCAAGCGATGCGAAGCTGGCACTGACGCAAGGTTCAGTGGATGTCTGGGCAACGTGGGAACCCTACACCGCCTTCGCTGAGACTCAGGATCATCTGCGTGTGGTCGTAAATGGCCGCGGCTTGTGGTCGGGTAACAGCTTCCTTGCCGCGACGGATACGGCGCTGAAAGATAAAGCTAAACGCGAGGCCATCGCTGACTATCTGCAGCGCCTGAGCGATGCACAGATATGGGCGTACAAAAATCTGGATGCGTACAGCGAAAAACTGGCGAAAATCATCGGCTTCCCGCTGGACGCCGCAAAGCTGGGGTTCGAGCGGCGTAAATCCTACTGGCAGCCGATAGATGCCGCAACCGAGACGCAGCAACAGCAAACAGCAGATTTCTATCACGCGCAGGGATTATTGCCCGTCGCGCTGAATGTCAGCGGCACCTTTGATCATTCGTTCCTGCTGAAATAATCGCGAAGAAGCGTAACGCCCCCCGGTTCCATCACTTCCCGAAAAATTGGGGAGTGATGGGTAGTCATACGCAGGTTAATTGACTACTCTGCTTAATCACTTCCTTTATCAATCTGACCTCTGATGTCTGGCAACCGGGGACCATTAAATGAGCGACTTTCCGGCTTTATCAATCGGCATGCTTTTGTTTCCGGAACTGACCCAATTAGATCTGACGGGGCCGTTTGAGGTCTTCGCCAGAGCCCCGGGGGCCAAAGTCCATCTTATCTGGAAAACACCGGAACCCGTGACGTCTGACCGGGGCCTGCGTATTTTACCCACTCATACATTTGAAAATTGCCCTGAACTGGATGTCATCTGCATCCCCGGCGGGCCAGGCCAGATAAAACTGATGTCCGATGATGAGACGCTCACTTTTATCCGCCAGAAAAGTGAAAATGCCCGGCTGGTGACGTCAGTATGCACCGGTTCTCTTGTGCTGGGCGCAGCAGGCCTGTTGCAGGGGTACAAAGCCACTTCCCACTGGGCTTCGCTTGACCAGCTTGAATTATTGGGGGCCGAACCGGTTAATGAACGCGTCGTCAGGGATCGCAACCGGATCACCGGTGCGGGGGTAACGTCAGGCATAGACTTTGCCCTGAATGTCATTGCCGATATCTATGGCAACGACATAGCGCAAGGTATTCAGTTGCAAATGGAGTACGACCCTGAACCGCCCTTTTCGTCAGGTTCTCCCCGTGTGGCATCCGCGAAACACGTTGAACAGGCACAAAAACAGATGGCTTCCTTTATTGAGACAAGGCGCCTCGCGACAGCCGCAGCAGGGCTTAAACTACGCAAAGGCGAGTTTATTAATACACAGATAAGCTAAGTTTTCAGCGAGTTGAAGAAACTGTGAACTGTCGCCCTGCAAGAAAAGTCCGGACGTGGTTAATAGAAGATGTCGCCCGAAATCAGGCTTAGCTAACAGGATGCAGCATGGAAAATTACGCCAACAAAAGCGGTGATTCACAGGTTGTCAGCTTCCAGATTGATGCCAACTCGATCAAAATCCGCTTCAAGAACAATCACGTTTATCTCTACGATATCCGCCATCCTGGCCCCGAACATCTCGAAAAAATGAAGGAACTGGCGCGCGCCGGTTGGGGTTTAAATACCTACATTGAAAGCGAAGTGAAAACGGATTTTTCTTCGAAAGTGTTTTAGGCCGTTCGGGGCGTCCGTGAGCCGGTCGCCCCGCTGCTTTACCTGAATTACAGCTTGTTAACATTCCTCTGTGACAACGTCTCCAGACCCCGCTAGTTTAGGATTATTCAGTCACGGGCTGCCTGCATAAAACGGGCACGCCAGGGTTTCAGTACCCAGAGCGCCAGAATGGCGGTGACAAAATCCAGCGTGATGGCGCAGGTGAATACAATATTCCATCCGCCCGTGTGCTGATAAATCAGTGCCGCAAGCGGGCCGCCAAAAATGGATCCTATGCCCTGCGACATATACAACCAGCCATAATTGGCAGTGGCATTCTGACTGCCAAAGGTGTCGGTCAGCGTTGACGGGAACAAGGAAAAAATTTCTCCCCAGCCAAAAAACACCACGCCGGACAGCAGAACAAACAACACAGCATTGTCGCGGCACATCAGCCACAAAATCATCGCACAGCCTTCCAGCGCAAATGCGATAAACATCGTCTGCTCACGACCAAATTTATCCGAAATAAAACCGAACAGCGGGCGTGTCAGCCCGTTGGTAAAACGGTCAATGGTCAGTGCCAGCGGCAACGCGGCCATGCCAAACACAACCGCTTCCGTGATACCAAAATCATGGGCAAACACCGCCATTTGCGAGGTGACCATCAGCCCTGAAGTCGACATCATCGCCATCATGAAAAACATCAGCCAGAACAGAGGCTGTCTGAGCATTTGTTTCGGACGGTACTGTTTGCCTTCCGTCACCATGACCGGCACATCCTGACGCTCGCTGAGCGACGGCGGCAGCCGTAATCCCTGGCTGGCCAGAAAACCAATGACGGCGAAAATAACGCCAAAGATAATCAACGTACTTTCCAGCCCGCGACTGGTCAGGGACGTCGAAACAGGGAACGTGGTCAGAATCGCCCCCATTCCGTATCCGGCAGCCACCATTCCCGCCGCAAAGCCACGTTTATGCGGGAACCAGCGCACCATCAACCCGACGACACCGACATAAACAATGCCGGTACCCAGTCCGCCGATGCAGCCATAGACCAGATAAAGGCCGGTAATACTGCTGACTTGTGACGCCAGTACCCAACTGAACCCTGATAACAGCGTGCCGATTGAAATCAGTTTCCGCGGGCCAAAACGTTCAATCAGGCTGCCCTGAAAAGGAGAAAAGAAGGTTTGCAGAATTATCAGTAGCGAGAACGTAACCTGTAACTCTGCCAGCGGAACCCCCAGTTTAAGCGCGAGCGGTTTAGTCAGCAGAGTCCAGACATATTGCGGACTGGAAATCGCCGCCATGCAAATCAGCCCCAGAACTAACTGCCGCCACCGTGCGCTGGCCGCGATTGTCATGGGCATATTCAATGTTGTCATTCGTCGTCTCCCTTATTTCCTGTCAACGCCAGCCAAAGATTTTTAACATTGCTAGCAAGAAATAAGTTCTCAGCAACAAACATGCCACATTGATTCGATGGGATTTTCAGGTAATTACACCTGCCCTGTCCGACGGGGAGGAATAAAGATGTCGCCCCGGTGCCGCAGAATGTTCAACTGTGGTGCAGCAGGTGCAAAAAAAGAGCCTGCTTTTCGGGCAGGCTCTTTTTGCGTTTTGACCAGCGGAACAGACGTTAAATTTTCAGTTTCACGTAATCAATCGCACGACTGATGATCCCGCCTTCTGCGACATCTTCCAGTGCTACCAGCGGCACGGTTTTGATGACTTTGCCGTTATCTACGATATTAATACTGCCGAGCTCCTGACCTTTCTTCAGCGGCGCGTCAATCTGCGGACGGGTCAGCACGTACTGGGCTTTCAGTTTATCGGCATCGGCCTGCGGCACGCTGATAAAGACATCACTCAGTGAACCGACCTTCACCTGTGCATTAGCACCAAACCAGACATGTTCGCTGGAAACGGTCTGATCAGCTTTGAAAATCTGTTTACTGGTATATTCGCGGAAACCCCAGGTCAGCAGTTTGCGCGCCTGTTCTTCGCGGCCTTTTGAGCTTTTACCGCCCATCACGACGGCGATCAGACGACGGTCACCCTGCGTCGCAGAGGCAATAATGTTGAAACCGGCGCTTTCGGTATGACCTGTTTTCAGGCCATCAACCTGCAGGTTTTTATCCCACAACAGGCCGTTACGGTTTTGCTGAGTGATGTTGTCATACGTCAGCGATTTTTCAGCATACATATGATATTCCTCAGGTTCCCCGCCGATAATGGCGCGGGAAAGTTTCGCCAGATCATAAGAGGTGGTGTATTGCCCCGGCGCGTCCAGGCCATGCACAGTCTCGAAATGGGTGTTGGTCAGCCCCATGCTCACCACGTACTGATTCATCATTCCTACGAATGAATCCTGGCTGCCCGCCACATAATCGGCCATGGCCACGCAGGCGTCATTACCGGAAGTAATGATGATGCCGCGGATCAGGTCACGGACGGTGACATGGTCACCTGGCTTTAGAAACATCAGTGAAGAACCGGCCAGACTTTTATTGCCAGCGACCCAGGCTTCCTGCGGTACCGTCACCACATCATCCATGGTGATTTTTTTATGATCTAACGCGCGGTCAATGACATAACCTGTCATCAGTTTGGTCAGGCTGGCCGGGTTACGGCGTTCATCCGGGTTGCCGGCGGCCAGCACATCACCGCTGGCATAATCCATCAGCACAAAAGAAGCGGCGTCAATGCTTGGCGGCACGACAGGGAAATCCAGTGGCGCGATAGCTTTCGCACTGCCTGCGGAGAACATCAATACACAAGATAAAACACTCATTACACTACGTTTCACTGAATCTTCCTTAAACACGCCATATTGCCGGGCTATTATTAAACTCGGCAATATATCAAAAACCTATAGGATAAAATCTGCGGCATAGGTTGCACTAAAACCCCCTGCAGAAAAACCCTTAGTCTTTTGCTAACCATTTCATAGTGAAACGGTTCTGTTACAACTTGCGTTAATTTCCACCAACACCTGCCACTGAGCCTGCAATCAGGTTTTATTATCACAACCCGCTGTTTTCAACAGGGATGAAATACGGTGATGCGCCCCTTTCCTTGCGGGGAATTTCCGTTATTCCCCGATATTTCCCTGCGATAGAGGATTCCTATCGCTCCATCACAGCATTCGATTAGACGTTCTTGTCACCCGCTCCTAAACTTGTGACATAAAATTAACAATCCGGTTAACAACTCATCATCCGGTTTGTTCACAGACAAGACAAAAACCACCTGCGAAGCATAACTATGAAATTCAAAACTGAGATCAAACCCTACCACGGCGCGGCCGGCGGCTGGGGAGCACTGGAATCCACCACCCGTTTCGTCTTCGACAGTAAGAAGGTCCTTTCTAACCTGCGTAACCTGATGCGTGTTAACAAAGGTCGCGGTTTTGACTGTCCGGGCTGTGCCTGGGGAGACGATAATCACAGCACATTCAGCTTCTGTGAAAACGGTGCGAAAGCCGTCAGCTGGGAAGCCACCCGCAAAGCCGTCGAACCTGAGTTCTTTGCTCAACACAGTGTGAGTAAGCTGCGTGCACAGAGCGATTATTTCCTGGAATATCAGGGGCGTCTTACCCATCCGATGCGTTACAACCGCACCACCGATCATTACGAGCCTATCAGCTGGGATGCCGCATTCTCACTGATCGCCAGCCATCTTAACGGGCTGGAAAGTCCCGATCAGGCAGATTTCTACACCTCCGGCCGCGCCAGTAACGAAGCCTCTTATCTGTATCAGGTGTTCGGCCGTATGTTCGGTACCAACAACTTCCCTGACTGTTCGAACATGTGTCACGAAGCCAGCGGTGTGGGCCTCAAACAAAGCATCGGCGTCGGTAAAGGCACTATCCGTCTGGATGATTTTGAGAAAGCAGACGCCATTTTTGTCTTCGGCCAGAACCCGGGCACCAACCACCCGCGTATGCTGCACAGTCTGCGTCATGCGTCTGACCGGGGGGCAAAAGTGGTCAGCTTTAATACCCTGCGTGAACGGGGTCTGGAACGTTTTGCCGATCCGCAAAAACCGCTGGAAGTGGTGACACCGAAAGCCGGTCGTATCAGCGCAGCCTATTATCAGCCAAACCTTGGCGGCGACATGGCTGCCGTGCGCGGTATCGTTAAAGCGTTATTGCAGACACACCGCGAACGTATTGCTTCCGGTCAGCCTTCCCTGTTCGATGAAGAATTTATCGCGACAAACTGTGCCGGTGTCGATGAGTATCTGGCCGTGGTCGATGCCACCAGCTGGGAAAAAATTACTGAACAGTCAGGTCTGAGTGAACAGGACTTGCGCGAAGCGGCAAGCATTTATATGAACGCCGAACGGGTGATTTGTACCTGGGCGATGGGCGTGACGCAGCATAAACACTCTGTGCCGACCGTGCGCGAAATCACTAACCTGCAACTGTTGTTTGGTCAGCTTGGCAAACCTGGCGCCGGGTTGTGTCCGGTTCGCGGTCACAGCAACGTGCAGGGTAACCGCACCATGGGTATCGATGAGAAAGCGCCAAAAGCGTTGCTCGATGCGATGGAAAGCCACTTCAAATTCACACCACCGCGTGTCCCGGGTCATAACACCGTAGAAGCGCTGGAAGCCATGCTGCGTAAAGAAGCCAAAGTCCTGATCTGCCTTGGCGGTAATCTGGCGGCGGCGGCACCGGATACTCCGCGTACAGAACAGGCGCTAAGCAATCTGGATTTGTCCGTTCAGATCAGCACCAAACTGAACCGTACACACCTGACGCCAGGTGCAGAAGCGCTGATCCTGCCAACGCTGGGCCGTACCGAACTGGATATGCAGGCGACCGGTTCGCAGTTCATCACCGTTGAAGACTCCTTTAGCATGGTACATGCCTCCGAAGGCGTAGGCATTCCGTTATCCAAAGAACAGCGTTCTGAAACCGCGATTGTCTGCGGTATCGCTAATGCCGTTCTGGGTGATAAATACCTCGACTGGATGGCGCTGGCTGACGATTACAATCTTATCCGCGAGCATATTGAAGCCACCATTCCGGGCTTCCGGGATTTCAATGCGCGCTGCGATATCAAAGGCGGTTTCTATCTCGGTAATGCGGCAGCAGAGCTGAAATTCAACACCCTGAGTGGCAAGGCCAATTTCAGTGCATCACCGTTGCCTGAAGTGCTGATCCCGATGGGCGACCAGAATGCGCCGTTCACCCTGCAAACGTTACGCTCTCACGACCAGTACAACACCACCATTTATGGCCTCGATGACCGTTACCGTGGTGTTTACGGCCAGCGTGAAGTGTTGTTCATTCACCCGCAGGATCTGGCGGACTTGGGCCTGAAAGACGGTGAACTGGTGGAAATCGAAACGCTGTGGAACGACGGCATTGAGCGCAAAGTGACCGGTTTTAAACTGGTCAGCTACGATATTCCACGCGGTAACCTGGCGGCTTATTATCCGGAAACCAACCCGCTGGTGCCGATGTCCAGTTTTGGTGACCAGACCCACACCCCGACCTCCAAAGCCGTACCGGTGACTATCCGTCGCTGCGAACAAAAAGTGGACCTGCAACGTATCGCATAAGTCGTACTTGCGCGACATCGCGCAAATCTCCCCTTTCGCTTCAGGGTTATGAGGCGAAAGGGGCAGATGCCGCTTGCCCGAAGGGGTCAGATCGCGTAAAACTGTCTGCCGCTAATCGAGCCACATTAACCCCCAATTCTCTGGACGATATGTTTCAAGATAACCCGCTGCTCGCGCAGCTAAAACAGCAACTTCACTCTCAGACTCCGCGTGTCGAAGGCATCGTAAAAGGCACTGAGAAAGGCTTTGGCTTTCTTGAAGTAGACGGTCAAAAAAGCTATTTCATTCCGCCTCCGTACATGAAAAAAGTCATGCACGGGGATCGCGTTATCGCTTCCCTGCAAACCGAAAAAGAGCGTGAAGTCGTCCAGCCGGAAACATTGGTTGAACCTTTTCTCAGCCGTTTTGTTGGCCGCGTAACGAAGAAAGACGACCGTCTTTCTATCATTCCGGATCATCCTTTATTACGTGATGCTATTCAGTGCCGCGTTGCCCGCAGCATCAATCATGAAGTGAATGACGGCGACTGGTGTGTGGCTGAAATGCGCCGTCACCCGCTGAAAGAAGGCGACCACAGCTTCCAGGCTGAAATCACCGAATGGATCACCACCGGCGCCGACGATCTTGCGCCGTGGTGGGTCACGCTGGCACGTCATAACCTTGAACGTGAAGCGCCGAAATCTGACATTGCCGAGCTACGCGATGAAGGCCTGACCCGCGAAGACCTGACCGCCCTGCCATTTGTCACTATCGACAGCGGCAGTACGCAGGACATGGATGACGCGCTGTATGTGAAAGACAACAGCGACGGCACCCTGCAAATGACTGTCGCAATTGCTGACCCGACGGCTTACGTCAGCGAAGGCAGCGAGCTGGACAACATTGCGAAAAAACGCGCATTCACCAACTATCTGCCGGGCTTCAACATCCCGATGCTACCGCGTGAATTGTCCGATGATATCTGTTCCCTGTGGCCGGACGTCAGCCGTCCGGTTCTGGCGTGTTCTGTCACGGTAGGCGCAGATGGCACACTGGGCAGCGACATTCGTTTCTTCGCGGCGACTATCGAGTCGAAAGCCAAACTGGCTTATGACGACGTGTCTGACTGGCTGGAAGCGGATGAGAAAAGCGAATGGCAACCGGCCAGTGAGGTGATCGCCTCACAGATCCGCCTGCTCAAACGCGTCTGCGACGTGCGCAGCGCATGGCGTACCGAACATGCACTGGTATTTAAAGACCGTCCTGATTACCGCTTCGTGCTGGGTGAGAAAGGTAACGTGCTGGAAATCATCGCCGAGCATCGCCGCATTGCTAACCGCATCGTTGAAGAATCGATGATTGCCGCCAACGTCTGTGCCGCTATCGCCCTGCGCGACAGCCTCGGTTTCGGCGTTTATAACGTGCATACCGGTTTTGATCCTCTGCTGGTGGAAAACGCGGTCACCGTGCTGCAGGCGAATGACGTTGAAGCCAACGCTGAAGAACTGCTGACCCTGCCGGGCTTCTGCGCTCTGCGCCGTAAGCTTGATGCATTGCCAACCCAGTTCCTCGACAGTCGCATCCGTCGTTTCCAGACCTTTGCAGAAATCAGCACCACTCCGGGGCCGCACTTCGGTCTGGGGCTGGAAGCTTATGCGACCTGGACATCACCTATCCGTAAATACGGCGACATGGTGAACCACCGTTTGCTGAAAGCGATGATCCTGCAACAGTCTGCTGAAAAACCTCAGGACGACATGACCATTCAACTGGCAGAACGCCGTCGTGCCAACCGCATGGCCGAGCGCGATGTCGGTGACTGGTTGTATGCCCGTTACCTGGAAGATAAAGTCGGCACTGACGTTAAATTCAGTGCTGAAATTATCGATGTCACCCGCGGCGGCCTGCGCATACGTCTGCAAGATATCGGTGCCGTGGCGTTCATCCCTGCTCCGTTCCTGCACAGCGTGCGCGACGAACTGGTGTGCAGCGCCGATACCGGTACTGTCCTGATTAAAGGCGAAGTGGCCTACCGCCAGAGCGACATTATTGAGGTTAACATTGCTGAAGTTCGCATGGAAAACCGCAATGTGATCGCCAAACCGGCAGTCTAGGTTTCGCTTTTAGCGAAGATAAAAAACCGGTCTCATGACCGGTTTTTTTATATGTAAAATTTACCTAGCTCCGTTAGCTCCCTCCCAGCCTCCTCCTTCGCAGGGGGAGGAGCGAAAAGCTTGGCCCTCAGATCTGATAGTCAATCACCGGCTCCCCGCCCGTCGCAAATACCTTCTCTTTGATCTCATTCACAGAAAGACCCGGATTACACAACTCAATAAACCGCCATACGTAGTTTCTCTGCAATTGCGCTTTCTTCAGTCCCAGCCAGACCGTATTGGCTTCAAATAAATGCTCGGCATTGATCAACTGCAGGCCGGTATCACGGGCGGCTTCAAATGCCTTATCTGCCAGGATGCCCACGCCCAATCCCAGCTCGACGTAGGTTTTAATCACATCAGAATCCTGTGCACTCAGCACGATATCGGCGGTCAGCGCGGCACGGCTGAAAGCTTCATCGAGACGGGAACGGCCAGTGATACCCTGACGATAGGTGATCAGCGGTTGTTCGCTCAGATGTTGTAACGTCAGCGGGTGTTGCAACGTCAGCGGATGCCCTTGCGGTACGACAATTGCGTGATGCCAGCGGTAATACGGAAACGCGGCGACTGACGGGTCATTCATCAGCTTTTCGCTGGCGATGGCGACATCCGCCTGCCCGCTCAGCAGCATTGTCAGCACTTCCTGTGGCGAACCCTGATGCAACTCGAGGCGTACCCCCGGATAAATCGCACGGAAAGCTTTGATGACTTTAGGCAAACTGTAACGCGCCTGAGTGTGAGTGGTGGCGATGGTCAGCACGCCCGCGTCTTCTTTAGAGAAAACATCCGCAAGACGGCGGATATTCTGCGCCTCATTGAGAATTCTCTCGGCCACTGCCAGCAACTCTTTACCCGGCTCAGTCAGCCCCAGTAAGCGCTTTCCACGACGGATAAATATCTCAACGCCCAGCTCATCTTCCAGCTCGCGGATATGACGGCTGACACCTGACTGCGACGTGAACAGCATGTTCGATACTTCGGTCAGGTTGTAATTGCATCGCGCTGATTCCCGTATAATTTTGAGTTGTTGAAAGTTCACCGCTGTCTGCCTCTTTGCTTGCCGAAAACCCTATTGTTACGATCTGTTGCTATGCCAGACAAATAAGAAAAAGCGGTTACTTATGCTTTTTACGACTATAGAAATCAGGTGTCTGTTTTTTGGCTGCCATAAAAAACGCCGGCAAGCAGCGTTTTTAAAGCATTCTCAGCAAAACGGTAACAATCAGCGGCTTACTCTGGCACCGGCGTCAAGACCGGTTTGCCGCCAAAATGCGCCTCAAGATTTGATAACACCAGGGTCAGCATATTTTCTACTGATTCCGGCGAACGCCCCGCGACGTGCGGCGTGATCACCAGATTATCCAGCGTGAGCATTTCCGCCGGCACCTGCGGCTCGCCGTCCACCACATCCAGTGCGGCACCGGCGATTTCGTTATTGTGCAGGCTGGCAATCAGCGCGGCACTGTCCACCACACTTCCCCGCGCAATATTAATCAAAAACCCTTCCGGCCCCAGCGCGCGCAGAATATTGCCATCCACCAGCCTGGCGGTATTTTTGCCGCCCGGCGTCGCCACCACGAGATAATCAGCCCACTCAGCCAGCTCAGTGATGGTGAGGAAATAACGGTACGGGCTGTCTTCCAGCGAACGCCGGTTGTGATACCCGATCGCCATATCAAATCCGCCCGCCGCGCGGCGGGCAATCAATGCACCGATATTTCCCAGCCCGATAATTCCCAGACGTTTACCCGCCATTCCCGGCGTATTCCAGCGCGTTTTTTTCCATTCTCCCGTACGTACAGCGGCATCAAACTGCGGGATTTTCCGCGTGACCGCCAGCATCAGCGCCAGTGTATGGTCAGCGACAGAAGCGTTATTGGTGCCGGGGCCATTCGTGACGTGAATACCGCGCTGTTTTGCAGCCGCGACATCAATATGTTCAAACCCCACACCCTGTGCACAAATGATTTCCAGCGCCGGTAACGCGTCCATTTCAGTTGCACTTAGTCCGATGCTGCCAATGGTTAATACCGCACGGATTTGCTGAGCAATCTGCGGATCAAGGTTCGCACGTTGTTCAGGCGTCGTCGCAAAAAAGAGAGTAAAACCGGCCACTTCGAACCGGTCAGGATAGCCAGCATCAAGTTCAACATGGCTGAGCAACGCGATGGTCATGGAGATTCCTCTGGATAAAGTCAGACAATAACTAGCAGGCTAGCTTTTTCGCTTTCACTATCGACGAAGCCCTTCCTCTTGTACAGCTTTTCGGCGGTTTACGGGAGAAGTTACGAAGTCCGGTCTACACTCGTTGTTATCGTCTGCGTGAACGCAGACGGCCCTTTTCGGCAATTTTTGTCAGATTTCCCTGAAACGGAGTGACGTCAAGTATGGCAAAGGCCCGATCCAGCAAGATAAGTAAACCTGCCGTAACAACGGAAGCAATCCGCACCCTTCCGGCGCATTTACAGGTTGATATTGCAGTAGATGAGTTTGGCGTACGTATTATCGAGCCTTACAGCGACGGTGAAATTGTGCGCAGTTTCGATTCCGGACACACCACACGGGTACGCGAAGGACTGCCGGTGCCTCTGGGGGCGACCTGGGACGGGCTGGGCGTAAATTTCGCACTGTTTTCAGCCAACGCCACCAAGGTAGAACTGTGTCTTTTTAACGAAAACGGCGAGCAATATGATGTGATCGAACTGCCGGAATATACCGATGAAGTCTGGCATGGTTATCTGCCGGATGCCCGTCCTGGCCTGCTGTATGCCTATCGCGTGCATGGTCCCTATGCGCCGCACGATGGTCACCGGTTTAATCCCGCCAAGTTACTGCTCGACCCTTACGCCAAGCAGATTGTCGGCGAACTGAAATGGGACGATGCTCTGTTTGCCTATGACCTGCAAAGCCCAAAGAAAGATTTGCACATCGATAACAGTGACAGCGCACCGTTTTTGCCTAAATGCCGGGTGATTGATCCGGCATTCTCGTGGGCCCGTTCACGTAAAAGACATATCCCCTGGGAAAAAACCCTGATTTATGAGACGCATGTACGCGGCTATACCATGCGCCATCCGGCAGTACCTGAGCATTTGCGCGGCACGTTTTCCGGCATGAGCACGCCGCATATCGTGGACTATATCCGTTCTCTCGGGGTCACGTCTGTCGAGCTGATGCCGGTCCACGCTTTCACCGATGACCGGCACTTGCAGGACAAAGGTCTGCATAATTTCTGGGGCTACAACACGCTGAGTTTCTTTGCGCCGCATCCGCAATATATGGCAACGCATACCGTCAACGAATTCAAACAAATGATCGCCACCCTGCACGCTGCGGGTATTGAGGTCATTCTGGATGTCGTTTACAACCATACCGCTGAAGGTAACGAGCTGGGTCCGACGCTGTCTTTTAAAGGTATCGATAACGCCAGCTATTACCGGCTGATGCCGGACAATAAGCGTTATTACATTAACGATACCGGTACCGGTAATACGCTCAATCTCAGTCATCCGCGCGTATTACAGATGGTCACAGACTCGCTGCGATACTGGGCAACCGAGATGCAGGTCGATGGTTTCCGCTTTGATCTGGCGACGATCCTCGGACGTGAAAGCTATGGCTTTGATGAGGGCTGCGGTTTTCTCGACACCTGCCGTCAGGATCCGATCCTCAGTCAGTGCAAACTGATCGCCGAACCCTGGGATTGCGGTCCCGGCGGCTATCAGGTGGGCGGCTTCCCGCCGGGCTGGATGGAATGGAACGACCGGTTCCGCGACACGGTGCGCAAATTCTGGCGTGGCGACGAGGGCCAACTGGCGCAGTTTGTCACACGGCTTTCCGGTTCAGCAGATCTGTTTAATCACCGGGGCCGCAAGCCTTATGCTTCCGTGAATTTTATTACTGCCCATGATGGTTTCACGCTCAATGACTGGGTGTCGTATGCCAGTAAACACAACGAAGCGAACGGCGAAGACGGCAAGGATGGCAGCGATAACAATATTTCGGCCAACTATGGTGTGGAAGGCCCGACTGACGATCCGGCCATCAATGAACTGCGGTTGCGGCAAATGCGTAATATGCTGGCGACGTTACTGCTTTCTCAGGGAACGCCGATGCTGCTTGCGGGTGATGAATTTGGCCGCTCGCAAAACGGCAATAATAACGCCTATTGTCAGGACACAGAGATTGCCTGGGTGAACTGGGATATTGGAGACAAAGGTCAGTCGTTGTTGCTATTCACCTACCGGCTCATTGCCCTGCGTAAGCGCTTCCCGATATTGCATCGCGGACGTTTCCTGACGGGCGCATTGCATGAAAAACTGGGAGTGAAAGATGTCAGTTGGTTCCAGCCACAGGGGCCGGAAATGACGGATGCGGCATGGAAAGATCCGCATGCCAAATGCATTGCGATGCTGCTTGACGGGCGCGCCCAGCCCACCGGTCTGGTTCGCCAGGGCTCACTAAGCACCGTGTTGCTGCTGTTCAACGCGTCACACGAAGACGTGGTGTTCACCTTGCCTTCGGTGGCGCACGGTGAAAGCTGGCGACATATTTTCGATACCTTCCAGCCGGACGACATCAACGAGCACAACTTTGAGTTTGGCCGCGAGTACGTCTGCACCTCCCGCACTGTCGTGTTGTTCGAGCTGATCAGCACCGCGAAACACTAAGACTTTGGCGCTGCTTCAGACAAGGAGGATCTGAAGCAGCGAAAACCTACTCCGGATCTTTCAGATAGGCTTTGAATTGTGGAGACATGTAGCTTTTAAACGTGTCGCCTTCTCTGGTGATGAGATACACCGCCAGATGCTGTTGCTCAGCCAGCGCCAGCGCTTTCTTCGTGCCAAGTACCATCAGGCCGGTATCCCAGCCATCCGCTTCCAGTGCGGTCAGTGCAATCACCGTGGCTGACACCAGCTTGTGCGTGATCGGCGAACCGGTCGCCGGATCAATGATGTGTGAAAGGCGTTTGCCGTTCAGTTCGTAATAATTACGATAACTGCCGGAAGTGCTGATCCCCATGCCCTGCAAATCAACAATCGCCTGCACCGCAGTTTCTTTGTCTGTCGGTTTCTGAACTGCCACCTGCCAGGGTTTATCCTGCGCGTTATGCCCGCGGGAAACCACCGCTCCGCCGACAGACACCAGATAATTGCTGATGCCGTTGCCTTCTATTAAACGTGCCAGATGATCGGTAGCGTAGCCTTCGCCCACGGTCGAGAGATCGACATACATCCCGGGTAAATCTTTTTGCAGGTACTGCCCGTCATTTTGCTGGATCACTTTAAGATGCTGTAAACCGGTGCGGGCGCGGGCGGCATCGATTTGCTCCGTTGTCGGGATTTTTACCGGCTGTTTGTCCGGCCCGAATCCCCACAGATTCACCAGCGGGCCGACAGTAATATCCATCGCGCCACCGGTCAGCCTGCCAATCCGGATGGAGGTAACAATCGCATCGGCCATTCCTTCACTGATCGGCTGCGGCACGTTGCCCTGATACTGATTAAAACGTGACAGTACGGAGTCATCTTTGTAAGTCGACAGCTGATGATCGTCTTCTTTAAGCTGTGCTTCAATTTGTTCGCGCAGCGCCGGTTCCCGGTTTTTATCCACTCCTGCCAGACTGACACGATAAAACGTGCCCATAGTTTTGCCCTCAATCACCAGCGGCTCAGGAATATGACGATCACAGGCAGATAAAAGGCTGACGCCGCACAACACAAGTGTACAGCGCAGATAAACCGGTTTTGAGAACATGGAAATAACTCGATTAAGTGCCCGTCGCCGGGCATGAAAAGTATCAGGACAGTAAGGGGTGATGCTTAAACCACGCTGCAACGGACGCACCGTTGAACCATAGCGCAATAAAAATTACCGGCTGCGCTTGGCGTGGCGCTCCCAGTTTTCCTGTTTTGCCTGCGCGGTTTTCTTTAGTGCGACATAACAGGCTCCTGCACCGCCATCTTTCTGAACAGCGACGCAAAACGCTTGCACGTCATCCAGTTGCTGCAGCCATTTGGCAATATAACTGCGCACAATATTCGCATGACTTTCGTCTTCGCGGCCACGCCCATGAATAATCAGCAAGGTGCGTAAATTTTCAGCCTGTGCCTGACAGAAAAAGGCAAACAGTTCCTGACGGCACTGCTCAACAGGTTTGCGCAGCAGGTTCAGGCTGGCTTCCAGCGGGTATTTCCCCTGCCGGAGTTTATCCAGCACTCCCTGCTGTACGCCATCGTGTTTGTATTCGAGAGGGTCATCGCATGGCTGAATATTCAGAAAGCCGGTAGTCAGCGGATTCTCACGCATTTCCGACTCAGGGTCTGCACTCACCTTGTGCCCTGCAACTGAGTTTTTGAGGTAGACCACCCGTTTATCCGACGCCAGTGGCTGTACACCTGCCATCTCCTGACTGAATAAATCATCATCTTCGCTCATCTGCTTACCTCTTTTTCAGCGGGGGGACTGCACCAAATTATCGCCATAAACCCGCTGCGGGTAAAGTCACACGCCTGCGGAACTGCGTCGGTAAAAATTCCGGAAATGCCCTGCCCGCCGTTAAAACTCATTTTTATATCTATACTTAGCTGCTGGGGAAGAAGTAAACCAGTGAGCTTGTGCTTGCGTTCCCCGGCACAATTGAGGAGAAAAAATGCCTTACCTTGATGATCCCTTGATTATTTTCACTGACCTTGATGGCTCACTGCTCGACCATCATGATTACAGTTGGCAACCCGCGCAGCCCTGGCTGGATAAACTCTCGGTGGCACAGGTTCCGTTAATTTTAACCACCAGTAAAACCTCAGCCGAAGTGGCGGAACTGCAGGCTGATCTGAATCTGACACAGCAGCCTTTTATTGCAGAAAATGGCGCAATCATTCATCTGCCACCTGACTGGCGGGATGAGGACGCCGCGCCGTTTCACCTTTCCGGCGCGAGTTATCGCGAGATCCGCCAGGTTTTAGTGGAACTACGCCAGCGTTATGATTTTGAGTTTCGCGGCTTTGGTGATGTTACGGCGAAACAGGTCGCAGTCTGGACCGGACTGGCGGTCAAGGACGCGGCACTGGCGATGCAACGTGACGCTTCTGAACCGCTGATCTGGTTCGGTAATGATCTGGATTTCGCGCACCTGAAAAAATGTCTCACGCGCGAAGGCCTGTCACTGACACGCGGCGGGCGTTTTTGGCACGTAATGGGGGCTGGTGCCGGTAAAGGTCAGGCGGTGCAATGGTTAACGGCGCGCTATCAGCAAAAACGCGGTCATCCGGTGTTAAGCATAGGTCTGGGAGATGGCCCTAATGATTTATCTATGCTGGAAGCGGTGAATTACGCCGTGGTGATCAAAGGCCATCATGAGCATGAAATGCCGCTACAGCGAGACGATGTGACACAGGTTTTTCGCACCGATGAATTTGGCCCGCGCGGCTGGAGTCAGGGGCTGAATCATTTTATTACCCTTCTCTGAAGGAAAAATGGAAAAGGTAAAATACTTTATTAATAGTTGGTTTCCACATTGTTTATCGTTCTGTGTTTGCAGAGAAGACTTCCAATAATTTTATCTATTCTAAAATTGGAGAATACCGTATGAGCGATTTTTATCAGGATGGTGTCATTACTAATTTTCATAATCTGACGAACCGTAAAGTCGAAGAACTGGAATACGATCTGCAGGTGTTCTCCGGCCGCCGTTCAATGGGATTAATATTACCGTCGTTATTTTCAGAACTGGAAGGTCCGGCGCTGACGCGCATTGTCGACGAGCTGACGAAAGTCCCGTATCTGGAAGAAATCGTTATTGGTTTAGATCGCGCTGACCGTGATCAATTTTTATTTGCCCGCGAATTTTTCTCCCGCCTGCCGCAGCGTCACCGCATTTTATGGAATGACGGTCCGCGCCTGACTGCACTGGATGAGGAGCTTAAGAAAGAAAACCTTTCCCCGAATGAACCGGGCAAAGGCCGCAATGTGTGGTTTTGTGTCGGCTATACGCTGGCCTCGCGCCGCACCTCAGTGGTCGGGCTGCATGATTGTGACATTGTCACGTACAGTCGCGAGATGCTGGCTCGCCTGATGTATCCGGTGGCAAATCCCAACTTCCATTACGATTTCTGCAAAGGTTATTACGCCCGTGTGGCAGACGGGAAATTCAATGGCCGCGTCGGTCGCCTGCTGGTTTTCCCGTTGCTGAAATCCCTGCAAATCGTTTACGGCCATTCTGATTTTCTTGAGTATCTGCGCACCTTCCGTTACCCGCTTTCAGGTGAATTTGCGATGCGCACGCATGTTCTGAACGATTTGCGCATTCCGAGTGACTGGGGGCTGGAAATTGGTGTGCTGTCAGAACTGCACCGTAATACGGCGACCAAGCGTATTTGTCAGGTGGATATTGCCGACAATTACGACCATAAACACCAGCCGATGTCAGAAGAGGATGCGTCTAATGGTTTACAGCGCATGAGTATTGATATCACCAAAGCGCTGTATCGTAAGATGGCTATTCTCGGCGTGAATATTACCAGTGAGTCTTTCCGTATTCTGAAAGCGACCTATTATCGTAATGCGCTGGACATGATCGACGGATTTGAAAATGACGCCAAAATGAACGGGTTAACTTTTGACCGTCACAGCGAGGAATCGGCGGTAGAATTATTCTCAGGCGCGATCATGGAAGCCGGTCAGGCTTTTGTGGATACGCCGAGCGAAAAGCCGTTCATTCCAAGCTGGAGCCGTGTGCAGTCCGCCTTCCCGGACATGCTGGACCGCATTCATGAAGCAGTCGAAAAAGATAATGAAGGCGATGTGTAACGCCTTTTAAAAGAATTACCGCAGAAAGTAAAAACGCTGCAATCGCAGCGTTTTTTTATGCATAAATTTCAGACTGGCGTTACGCGGCTTCTTTTTTCCCTGGGAAAAGTAAGCTGGCAATGATGCCTAACGCCAGAACACCCAGCACCACGTAAAGGCTGGCTAATGCGCTGATTTCAATCCCGTGATGCCACAGATGGTTACTGGAATTCAGTGCCAGTTTTGCCGCCACGAAGAACAGCAGGAAGATCACTGATTTCTCCAGATGCACCAGATATTTACGCAGAGCCTCGAGCACGAAATACATCGTACGTAAACCAAGCACGGCAAACATCATGGCGGAATAGACGATCAGAGGTTCACGGCTGACAGCGATGACGGCAGGTACGCTGTCAAACGCAAACATCAGGTCTGAAATTTCAACCACAGCAATGCACAGCAATAACGGCGTTGCATAACGTACGCCCTTCTTCACCGTAAAGCTGAAGCCCTGATTTTCCGGCTTCGCCAGTTCAGCTTCTACCTGCTCACTGCTGACCAGAAAATGTGGCCCCACCAGTTTCGGGAACACCGGGAAGAAACGACGTACCATACGGTTAGCAATATGATCGGAGTAATCATCATTTTCTTCATCATCGCTGGAGGCGCGCATCATCAGAATAGCGGTCCAGAGAATGACAACGGCAAACACCATTTCCACCCATGGCCCCAGCGCCAGCAGGCTGGTACCAATCACCACGAAAATCCCCCTGAAGACAATTGCGCCAATCACGCCCCAGTAAAGAATGCGGTGACGATAGCCATCCGGCACTTTAAACCAGGCAAAAATGGCCATAATCACAAACAGGTTATCAATGGAAAGCACCTGTTCCAGCGCATAACCGGTAAGGAAAAGACTGGCGACTTCTTTGCCGTGATGGATATATAAGAATCCGGCAAAACCAAGAGAAACAGCGATCCAGAATAGGGTCCAAAGGGAGGCACTTTTCAGGCCGATAGGCTTATGACTGCGGTGGGCAAAGATGTCAGTCAGCAGCGCCGCAACAGCTACAACGACAAAAACAAGCGTGGTTTCAAACGGAAAACCCAGAGAATCAGACTGCATTACACCTTTCCTAAAGTAAACAAAAGCTAAACGAATTCAGCCATTGTAAGCGGTTGTGAGGTGAATGGGTATCAAAGTCGATCCGGTACGGCGTTTTATGCCATAATCCGATGCGTCTTTTACGGCAAGAATTGCAAAAAACCTTGGTCAATAACGAACCAAAACGGATAATGAAATAGACGTTTTCTCTCCTAAATTGATTCAATCTACTTATTCTCTAAAATTTAAATATTCTTTTTACTGATAATTTGATCCAGCTTTGAATCTCATTGATTCTCAATTGGGCTTAATTCTCAGTGCAGATCAAAATAATGAGAAAAAAAACCCGTTAAAAAACGGGGTTTTTTAACATTTCGCCCTTTTAGCTACTTATAGCTACTTATCACTCGCTGCAAAAGATGTTAAAATTGACCCATATCAATATTGCCAGAGTGACTCTTATGATCCCGGAAAAGCGTATTATTCGACGTATCCAATCTGGTGGCTGTGCAATCCATTGTCAGGACTGTAGCATCAGCCAGCTTTGTATTCCTTTCACGCTGAACGAACATGAACTCGATCAGTTAGACAACATTATTGAAAGGAAAAAGCCGATCCAAAAAGGTCAGGCATTGTTTAAAGCCGGTGATGAACTGAAGTCTTTATATGCGATTCGCTCAGGCACCATCAAAAGTTACACCATCACTGAGCAAGGCGACGAGCAAATCACTGGCTTCCATCTTGCGGGCGATTTAGTGGGTTTTGATGCCATTGGAGGCTTACAGCATCCAAGTTTTGCGCAAGCGTTGGAAACGTCTATGGTTTGTGAAATTCCGTTTGAGACCCTCGACGATCTCTCCGGAAAAATGCCGAATCTGCGCCAGCAAATGATGCGCCTGATGAGCGGTGAGATAAAAGGCGACCAGGATATGATCCTGCTGTTGTCGAAGAAAAATGCTGAAGAACGACTGGCTGCATTTATCTACAACCTCTCCCGCCGCTTTGCGCAACGTGGTTTCTCTCAGCGCGAATTCCGCCTGACCATGACCCGTGGCGACATCGGTAATTACCTCGGCCTGACCGTGGAAACTATCAGCCGTTTACTCGGTCGTTTCCAGAAATCAGAAATGCTGAGCGTAAAAGGTAAATACATCACCATTGAGAATCATGAAATGCTTTCTCAATTAGCCGGTCAGTCTGCTCCGGTTTCTGCCTGATAAATATTGAGTCGGATCTGCAAAGAATAATTTGTTGATCCGACTCAATTTCTCCTCTGTCCGATTGCTTAATCTTGGTTTACTCTGTACTTAATACACTGACCGCCGTTCCTCTACAGGTGTTAAGGAGTCCCCATGGCTAAGTATCAGAATTTACTGGTTGCTATAGACCCCAATCAGGATGACCAACCCGCGCTACGTCGTGCCGTTTATCTGGTGCAACGTAATGGTGGCCGCATCAAAGCCTTCCTGTCGATTTATGACTTCTCCTATGAGATGACCACCATGCTGTCGCCCGACGAACGGACCAGTATGCGACAAAGTGTGATCAGCGAACGGGAAGAATGGATTAAAGAACAGTGCCGGTATTATGTCGAAGCGGGCATTCCCATTGATGTCAAAGTTGTCTGGCATAACAAGCCTTTCGAAGCCATTATTCAGGAAGTCGTTTCCAATAATCACGACTTGTTGTTGAAAATGGCTCATCAGCATGACCGCCTTGAGTCTGTTATTTTCACCCCGACTGACTGGAACTTACTGCGTAAATGTCCATGTCCGGTATGGATGGTAAAAGACCAGCCGTGGCCGGAAGGCGGCAAAGCGGTGGTTGCTGTCAACCTTTCCAGCGAAGAACCTTATCACGACCCGCTCAACATTAAACTGGTGAAAGAGACCATTGAGCTGGCGTCTCACGTTAATCAGACGGAAGTCCATCTGGTCGGCGCCTATCCGGTTACGCCAATCAATATTGCTATTGAACTGCCGGACTTCGACCCAAGCGTATATAACGACGCCATCCGCGGTCAGCATCTGATCGCGATGAAAGCGTTGCGACAGAAATTCCAGCTTGATGAAAAATATACGCACGTGGAAAAAGGCCTGCCGGAAGAAGTCATTCCTGACCTTGCAGAGCATTTGCAGGCAGGTGTGGTTGTTCTTGGTGCGATTGGCCGCACCGGCCTTTCTGCCGCATTTTTGGGGAATACTACCGAACAGGTGATCGACCATCTGAAATGCGATTTGCTGGCAATCAAACCCGATGATTTCGAATGCCCTATTACGTCAGATGACGACGAAGAAGATGAAGACGAGTAAAGTCTGATTCATACAAAAAATAAAGGCCAGTCAACTGACTGGCCTTTTTGCATTACGGATTTCGATTGATTACAGCGCGCGCAGGATTTTCTCTACGCTTTCTTTAGCATCGCCAAACAGCATTTGGGTATTTTCTTTGAAGAACAGCGGGTTCTGCACACCGGCATAACCGGTATTCATTGAACGTTTAAACACAATCACGTTCTGCGCTTTCCACACTTCCAACACTGGCATACCGGCGATTGGGCTGCGCGGATCTTCCTGCGCGGCCGGGTTCACGGTGTCATTGGCACCAATAACCAGCACCACGTCGGTATCGCTGAAATCATCATTGATTTCATCCATTTCCAGCACGATGTCATACGGCACTTTTGCTTCGGCCAGCAAGACGTTCATGTGGCCCGGCAGACGCCCCGCAACAGGGTGAATACCGAAACGCACCTTGATGCCTTTCGCGCGCAATTTCGCCGTGATGTCATGCACCGGATACTGTGCCTGAGCAACTGCCATGCCATAGCCAGGAGTGATGATTACTGAGCTGGCATTTTTGAGCATATCAGCCACATCTTCCGCGCTGGCTTCGTGATATTCACCCATCTCTTCAGCATCACCGGTAGAAGAACCGTCAGTACCGAAACCGCCTGCAATCACACTAATGAACGAACGGTTCATGGCTTTACACATGATATAGGACAGAATTGCACCGGAAGACCCCACCAGCGCACCGGTGACGATCAGCAGGTCGTTGCTGAGCATGAAACCTGCCGCAGCTGCAGCCCAACCGGAATAGGAGTTCAGCATGGAAACCACAACCGGCATATCCGCGCCACCGATGGAGGACACCAGGTGCCAGCCAAACGCCAGTGCGATCAGGGTCATGATCAGTAATGCGAGAACCTGCAGCCCTACGCTTTCAGTGCGAACAAACATCACCATCAGCAGGAAGGAAATGACCAGTGCAGCCAGATTCAGTTTATGCCGGTGTGGCAATGCCAGCGGTTTGGAAGAGATGATCCCACGCAGTTTGCCGAACGCCACAATCGAACCGGTAAAGGTCACTGCGCCGATGAAGATACCGAGGAATACTTCGGTCAGATGGATATTTTCCATCACGCCTTCCATCGGCACAACACCGTGATCCAGATAGCTGTTAAAGCCCACCAGAACCGCCGCCAGACCCACGAAGCTGTGCAGAATCGCCACCAGCTCAGGCATTTCGGTCATTTCGACTTTACGCGCCAGATAAACACCGATCGCACCGCCAATCACCATAGCAACGATGATCCAGCCAACATTGCCGGAGTCAGGTCCAAGGATGGTCGCGATTAACGCGATCGCCATCCCGGTGACACCGAAAATGTTACCCTGCTTGGATGTTTCATGTTTTGACAACCCAGCCAGGCTGCAAATAAACAGAATTGCGGCAACAATATATGCTGCTGTTACTAAACCCCCAGACATATATTCCCCTTAGTTCTTACGAAACATCTTCAGCATGCGCTGAGTGACGGTGAATCCGCCGAAAATATTGATACTGGCAATCAGAACTGCGACGAAGGACAGGAAACTCACCCAGCCGCCGTGACCGATTTGCAGTACGGCACCGACCACGATAATCCCGGAGATGGCGTTAGTCACCGACATCAGCGGGGTATGCAGCGCATGACTGACATTCCACACCACGTAATAACCGACCACGCACGAAAGCGCGAATACGGTAAAGTGGGAAAGGAATTCTTTCGGGGCAACGTTCGCCAGCCAGCCAAACAGCACAATAGCCACAGCCATAATGATGAATTTGGTCCACGGCGACGCCGGTTTGGCTTCAGCTTTGGCAACAGGCTCTGCGGCTTTCGCAGCCTGAGGCTGAGCAGAGACCTGAATCGGCGGTGCAGGCCAGGTGACTTCGCCGGATTTCACGACTGTCACACCGCGCACAACGGTATCTTCGAAATCAATCTCGATTTCCCCGTTCTTCTCTTTGCACAGCAATTTCAGCAGGTTAACCAGGTTGGTACCGTAAAGCTGGGAAGACTGCGTTGGCAGACGACTTGGCAAATCGGTATAGCCGATAATCTTCACGCCGTTTTCAGTGGTCGTGATTTTGTCTGCTACTGTCAGCTCACAGTTACCGCCTGTCTGAGCCGCCAGATCGACGATCACACTGCCCGGCTTCATAGAGGCAACCATCTCTTTGGTGATGAGTTTCGGTGCAGGACGGCCAGGGATTAACGCGGTCGTGACGATAATGTCCACTTCTTCGGCCTGCGCCGCAAACAACGCCATTTCCGCTTTAATGAACGCTTCGGACATCACTTTGGCATAACCGTCGCCGCTGCCTGCTTCTTCCTCGAAATCCAGCTCGAGGAATTCAGCGCCCATACTTTTGACCTGCTCTTTCACTTCCGGGCGGGTATCAAACGCACGGACGATAGCACCGAGGCTGCCAGCTGCACCGATAGCAGCCAGCCCTGCCACACCGGCACCGATAATCATCACTTTTGCCGGTGGCACTTTACCTGCGGCAGTAATCTGCCCGGTAAAGAAACGACCGAACTCATGCGCCGCTTCAACGATCGCACGATAACCGGCAATGTTAGCCATTGAGCTCAGGGCATCAAGGGATTGCGCACGGGAAATACGCGGCACAGAATCCATAGCCATTGCCGTCACCTGACGGTCGGCCAGTTTTTGGATCAGATCAGGGTTTTGCGCAGGCCAGATAAAGCTGACTAACGTGGTTCCCGCCTGTAATTTATCGATTTCATCGTTTTCTGGCGCATTAACCTTCAAAACGATATCTGAGTGCCATACATCATCACCGCTGACGACTGATGCCCCCGCTTGCTCATAAGCCGAGTCTTCAAAGCTGGCTAACTTACCGGCCCCCTGTTCGATAGCGACCGTAAAGCCGAGTTTCAACAACTGCTCCACCGTTTTCGGCGTGGCTGCAACCCTGGCTTCATTGGTCAACCGCTCTCTTGGTACACCAATACGCATAGTATTCCCTTCACCCTTTTCATTGATGATTTTTGTCATCGACATAACAATTCAAGTACAAGCCCGTCGGTTCATAAGCCACCGAATTTTATTTTTTCAGGCTGACTATAACCTACTGAATATCTAATCAATAATCTACGTATCACAGCGATAGACAGGTAATTAATATTAAAAAAGTCGATATGGTCCGCAAACCTGCTGCAAACCCTGAGAAACAAGCCTTTAATCCACCTCATAACAACCGTAACACCGGATCAATCACTCAGGATCCTTCTACCATAACCCGCTCGGACTGGGCATAAAAGTTAGAAAATAGTGAATAATTAACATTTATTTCACTACTTGGATTATTCAACAAACTTATATAAGTTATGCGCAGTAATAAAAGTGATGTGATATACCGGTAGCACACGCATTATTGCCATAAATTGCTGAGACACTTGGCATTGTTACATGCAATAATCGTCCGCTAACCTGTTACACATCAAGAATTCAGCACGTTTCAACATTACTGCGCAAGGTGGAAGGATTTTTTATGAAGCTGACAAAAACGATCATCGCATCGGCCCTGTTTTCTGTTTCTGCGCTGTCTGCTGCACATGCCGCGCAGGAAATTAGCCCGCAGAAAGCCGCAGCCATCAAGCCTTTTGATCGCATTGTTATTACCGGGCGGTTCAACACGCTGGGCGACGCCGCTGACGCCGTTTCCCGCCGTGCCGATACGCTGGGTGCAGATTATTTTTATATTCAAGATACCAACAGCACTAACAATAGCGGGAACTGGCGCGTAGTTGCAGACATCTATAAAAAAGATGCGCCAGAAATCAGCAATGATCCTCACTACCGTGTTATCAACGGTGTGGTTGAGCTGCCTAAAGATGTTGCTTACGGCCTCGAACCTTTCGATACCGTCACCGTTAACGGTTTCTACCGCAGCCAGCCAGACGTCAACGATGCCATTACGAAAGCAGCGAAAGAAAAAGGGGCGTATTCCTTCTTCATCGTTCGCCAGATTGATGCCAACAGCGGCGGCAACCAGTACATCACTGCATTCATTTATAAGAAAGATGCACAAAAACGTGTTGTTCAGTCTCCGGATGCTATCCCTGCTGATTCTGAAGCCGGTAAAGCAGCACTGGCAGCGGGCGGCGCAGCAGCAGCCAAGGTCGAAATCCCGGGTGTGGCATCCTCTGGTAGCCCAAGCCGTGATGTTGGCCGTTTCTTTGAAACGCAGTCATCAACTGGCAAGCGTTACACTGTCACTGCCACTAACGGTGCAAAGATTCAGGAAGTGAATGACGTAACTGCCGCACAGATGGTTCCGTTTGATTCCACCACTTTTACCGGCCACTTCAACAGCACCACGGATGTTTCGCAGGAAGTCGCGAACCGTGCGGCTGCCAAGGGTGCCAAGTTCTACCACATTACCCGCCAGTGGCAGAACAAGAGCGGTGGCAACCTGACTGTAAGCGCAGACTTCTTCAAATAAGTCTGAATGACAGACAGCAAAAAGGCAGCCCAGGTGGCTTAATGCCGATCGTTTAAGGATCAGTTGACCGATCCGGTGGCTCGTGTAAAAAGGGTTCATGCTCATCATGGACCCTTTTTAAATGGAACTTTCACAAGCTCTCGGTATTATCAATCTTACTGCCCCCGATGAAGTTCAAAGCCTCGCTGACCTCCTGTCTCCTGACCTCATTCAGCAAGCCATCCCGGGTCATCTGAAGCATTTTTACAGCAACGCAGCGATGCTAAAACTGCCCTCGAGACGTGAGCGTGAATATGCCAGGGAAGTGAGAGAAAAAAGGTCGAAATATCCCTTAAAAAACAATGCCGGTCACCTTAAGTGACCGGCATTAACCCTGGTGGCTGCTTTTTTTTGCCGCGAACGCCCTTGCAACCCGCTTAGTTTCCCCAGGTACGTTCCAGCACATTCACCCAGTTTTTGTAGCAGATTTTTTCCAGCAGCGCATTGCCGTAGCCCGCTTTGCGCAGGGCTTCAACCAGCACCGGTAACCCGCGCACATCCTTCAAAAACGGTGCCATCGATGCGCCATCAAAGTCTGATCCCAATCCGACCCCCTCCTCACCCAGATGCTCAACCAGATAATCCATATGACGTACCATAATATCGGTGCCGGTATCATCACTGCGTTTACCGTCTTCACGCAGGAATGGCACCGCAAAGTTCAGCCCGACGAAGCCCTGGCTTTCTTTGATGGCGTGCAGCTGCTTATCGGTCAGGTTACGTGACTGCGGGCAGATACTGAATGCGTTGGAATGGCTGGCCACCAGCGGCGCATCACTTAATTCAGCCACCTGCCAGAAGCCTTTTTCATTCAGATGAGAGAGGTCAATCATGATGCGTTTCTGGTTACAGGCTTTCACCAGACGCACACCCGCCTCTGTCAGCCCCGGTCCGGTATCCGGTGAGGTCTGATATTTAAACGGTACCCCCTCACCGAAGATGTTCGGACGACTCCATACCGGCCCCAGGGAACGCAGGCCCATGCTGTAAAGCACATCAAGATTATACAAATCCTCATCAATTGCCTCGGCGCCCTCAATATGCATAACCACAGCTAATGCATGGTTATGCATTGACTGCCTGATCTCCTGCGCGGTACGACAAATTTTCACCTTGCCCTGCGATTGCGCTTCGATTCTCAGCAGGAACGCCATCATGCCAAATGTGACATCACGTGCAAAATCGAAAGAAGGTGTCGGGGAAAAATCAGGATGTTTTTGAGTACCTTCGGGCAGAAAACGGGGGTCCACTGAACGATCCGGCACGCTAATTGCTAGATCAATATCCGGAGTCGGCACCCAGGCGGCGAAAAGCCCGCCAGCAAAGCCTGCTTCACGACAGCGCGGCAGGTCCAGTTGTCCGCTGGCGGGCCCCTGAAGGAATGCGCGTTCAGGATCCTGATGATGTTCTGTCCAAAGTTGCAGCAAAACATCGTTATGTCCATCAAAAACCGGCATTAATTCTTCAGTTCCGTGCGCTACGTTATTCATAAAAAAGGTCTACCTTTGATTAAGCATGACTAAGACAACGGAGATTTGTTCATGCGGGGTGCAGTAATGGAGTCATGCTGCACCAGCTTTGAACAAACACAGTACGCTTCACATTAGTTTTTTCGATATGAAACGTCGACGAGTGCAAAGCAACCGTTTTTCATTTAAGCCAGTTGCCCGGAGTTAAGTCAAGGGTTTGCCACCGTGATTTTTAATTTTACTTTTATATATCAACACGATGGGAGTAGTTATGGTTACCAGGCGTCAATTTGTTACCGGTTTTTCCGCAATACCTGTGCTGTCCTACCTGAAATTTGATGCCGTGTTTGCTGCCACGCCGGCATCAATACTGGTCATGGCTATTCAGCTCGACATCATTACCAGCCTTGATCCGCATGAAAGCTTTGAGTCCGTGGGCAGTGAAATTACCGGTAATATGTATCAGCAACTGGTGAAACCTAAACTGGCCTCCCCTGATGAAATTGAAGGCGATCTGGCAGTGTCCTGGACGGCTTCTGACGACAAAAAAACCTTCACCTTCAAACTGGATCCGAAAGCCAAATGGGCCGATGGCAAACCGGTTACTGCCGAAGACGCCGCTTTCTCCCTGCAACGCGTTGTGAAACTCGATAAGAGCCCGGCCTACATTATTAACCAGTTTGGTTACACCAAAGATAACGTCGAGAGCCTGATTACCGCGCCTGACGCCCAAACGCTGGTGATCAAAACCGCTGAACCGGCATCTGAATCCTTCCTGTTGTATTGCCTGACCGCCAACGTCGGCAGTATCGTGCAAAAATCCGCCTGTCTGGCGAATCAGACCGGTGACGATTTGGGTAATGCCTGGCTGAAGAAAAACAGTGCCGGTTCCGGTGCGTTCAAGTTGCGCGACTGGAAAGTCAGTGAATCCGTGATTCTGGAACGCAACAAGAACAACCCGCACGCAGGCAAAATTCAGCGCATCATCATGCGCCATATTATCGACCCTTCCGCTCAGTTGCTGATGCTGCAAAAAGGCGATGTGGATATCGCCCGCAACCTGACCACCGAGCAGTTGCGTCCGCTGATCAACGACAAAAACTTCACGCTGGTACAAAAAGGTATCGCCGGCACCTTTATGTTGTCTGCCAATACCGCGCATCCGAATCTGGCTAAACCGCAGGTCTGGCAGGCGATCAAATGGGCTATCGATTACGAGAATATCCAGCAGCATATCGTGCCGCTGACCCACAAAATCCATCAGAGCTTCCTGCCTGAAGGGTTCCCGGCGGCGGTGAACACCATCATGTACAAACGTGATGTGGCAAAAGCCAAAGCCTTGCTGGCCGAAGCGGGTTTCCCGAATGGTTTTGAAATCACCTTAGATCACTACTCCGCTTCACCTTCTTCTGACATCGTGCAGGCATTGCAGTCTAACCTCGCCGAAGTGGGGATTAAAGTTACGCTGCTGGCTGCGGAAAGCCGTCAGGTACTGACCAAAATGCGTGCACGTCAGCAACAACTGGCAATGACCCAATGGGGCGCGGATTACTTTGACCCGAACTCTAACGCCGAAGCCTTCTGCAGCAATCCGGATAACACCGACGCCGCCAAGAGCCGTACGCTGGCATGGCGTTGTAGCTGGCAGGATAAGGAAATCTCCGATCTGAGTACCCAGGCGCTGAAAGAATCGGATCCGGCCACCCGTATCAAACTCTATGAAGAATTGCAGACCAAACATATGGAAAACAGCCCGTTTGCCATCATGCTGCAACCGACCATGACCGCCGCCTGCCGCAAAGTGATTTCCGGTGTGGTACTGACTGTAATGAGCACCAGCCCCTACGAGAAGGTTGTTAAAGCGTGAGCAAGAGACTCAAAGGATTTCTGAGTACCTGCATCAGCGTTTGTCTTACTTTGTTTGGTCTGTCGGTAGTGACTTTTTTTATCGGTCGCGTAATGCCGACGGACCCGGTTCTGGCTGCGGTTGGCGATAATGCCCCGCAGGCAGTGGTCGAACGGGTTCGTCATGAAATGGGGCTGGATCAGCCCCTCTGGTTGCAGTTTTTCCATTATCTCAGTCAGGTATTCCACGGTGATTTAGGGCGCTCTGCCCTGACCTCCAATCTGGTCACCACGGATATCGCCCGGTTTTTCCCTGCCACGCTGGAACTGGCCACGGCGGCGATCATTATCGCCGCCATTGTCGGTATTCCGCTGGGTGTCTGGGCCGCCACCCGTCAGGGCAGCTGGATTGATCAGACTATCCGCGTGGTATGTCTGGCCGGTCACTCGCTGCCGGTGTTTGTGCTGGCGCTGCTCAGCCTGCTGATTTTCTACTCCGCGCTGGGTATCGCGCCGGGGCCGGGACGTCAGGACATCATTTATCAGGACATGATCCCGCAGGTCACCGGCTTGCTTACCGTGGATTCTCTGCTGGCCGGTGACACGGGCGCATTTTGGGATGCCCTTGCCCATATGGTTCAGCCGGTGCTGATCCTCGCGTATTTCAGCATGGCTTATATCACCCGCATGACGCGTACTTTCATGCTCAACGCACTGGGCGGGGAATACGTGATCACCGCCCGTGCCAAGGGGCTCTCGGCGCAACGGGTTATCTGGAAACATGCCTTCCCCACCGTCGGCGTACAACTGATCACCGTGCTGGCATTGACGTACGCGGGCCTTCTCGAAGGCGCCGTGGTCACAGAAAACGTCTTCTCCTGGCCGGGTCTCGGACAATATCTCACCGTGTCGCTGATGAATGCGGATATGAATCCGGTGATCGGCTCAACATTGCTGATTGGCGCGATTTATGTGCTGCTCAACCTGCTGGCTGACCTTCTCTACCGACTATTGGATCCCCGCGTAAAATGAGCACTTTACCTGTCATACCTCAACCCCGCGCGGGCAGCCGCGCCTGGCTGCTGGCCGACACACCGCACACCCGCACGCAAGCCGTCTGGGGCCGTCGTTACCGCATCTGGCTCGGTCTGCGTAAAAATCCGCTGGCAGTAACCGGCCTGTTTACCGTGCTGATTGTGTTGCTGATTTCCCTTTGCGCGCCGTGGCTGACCAGCTACGACCCGGGCGCACAGGATCTGGCGCATCGTCTGGCAAAACCGTCTTCCCTGCACTGGCTGGGAACAGATGAACTGGGCCGCGATACCCTGAGCCGTATTCTTTATGGCGGACGTATCACGCTCGGAATGGTGATTATAGTGGTGGCAATTGTCGCCCCGCTCGGCCTGCTGATTGGCTGCGTGGCCGGTTATGCGGGCGGATTACTTGACCGTATTCTGATGCGCATCACCGACATTTTTCTGGCCTTCCCGCGTCTGATCCTGGCTCTGGCCTTTGTGGCGGCACTCAAACCCGGTATCGAAAGTGCCATTCTGGCGATCGCCCTCACCGCCTGGCCGCCGTATGCCCGCCTTGCACGTGCAGAAACCATGCAGGTACGCGGCACGGATTATATTGCCGCCTGCCGTCTGACTGGCGCAACACCTGCCCGCATCGTGCTGCGCCATATCATGCCGCTGTGTGTGCCGAGCCTGGTGGTGCGTATCACGCTGGACATGAGTTCGATCATTATCACCGCTGCGAGTCTGGGCTTTTTAGGTATGGGCGCTCAACCGCCATCGCCGGAATGGGGGGCGATGATTGCCACTGCCCGCCGCTTCCTGTTCAGTGAATGGTGGGTACCGTTAATTCCGGCCATTGCCATTTTTGTGACCTCTCTGGCGTTTAACTTCCTCGGCGACGGGCTGCGTGACGTCCTCGATCCTAAGGAGCAATAATGCTGGTTGATATCAAAGATCTGCATATTACGTTTCAGACCAACAGCGGCAGTTTCGATGCCGTTCGCGGCGTATCGCTGTCATTGGGTAAGGAGAAATTTGGCATCGTAGGCGAAAGTGGTTCGGGTAAATCCCTGACAGCACGTTGCCTGATGAACCTTCTGCCTTCCAGCGCCAGGTGCCGCGCCGAAACGCTGTCTTTCGACGGCATCGATTTGCGCAATGCCAGCGAGAAGCAAATGCGTCAGATCCGTGGCAAGCGGGTAGGTTTCATTTTGCAGGATCCGAAATACTCGCTCAATCCGGTGATGCCGATCGGTAAACAGGTGGCCGAAGCCTGGCAAACGCATAAAGGCGGCTCGAAAAAACAGGCCATGAATGCAGCAATTGAACTGCTGGATCAGGTGCGTATCCGTGAGCCGCATAAAGTGGCCGAGCGTTATGCCCATGAGGTATCCGGCGGCATGGGCCAGCGCGTAATGATTGCCATGATGCTGGCTCCTGATCCGGAACTGATGATTGCCGATGAACCGACCAGCGCCCTTGATGCCACTGTGCAGGCTGAGATTTTGCGTCTGCTCGATGACCTTGTATCCAGCCGCGGCATGGGGCTGATTCTGATCAGCCATGATTTGCCACTGGTATCGAAATTCTGTGACCGCGTGGCCGTCATGTACGCCGGGCGTATCGTCGAAACGTTACAAGCCGGTAATTTACTGAAAGCTCAACATCCTTACACCCGCGGGCTGCTGGAATGTCTGCCGTCGCTGAAACATCCTCGGGACAGACTGCCAGTGCTGGTGCGTGACGAAGCATGGAAAACCTCATGACAGCAGAACTCCCTCCTCTGGATAACAGCAAAATAATCCTCAATAACCTGCGCATCGCGTTCGGCGATACCGAAGTGGTGAAAGGCGTGAGTTTCAGTGTCGCGCCCGGTGAATGTTTCGGCATCGTAGGAGAAAGCGGCTCGGGCAAGTCCACCATTTTACGCGCACTGGCCGGGCTGAATCATTCCTGGTCCGGCGGGATGGTGATTGGCGGCGAAGATCAGGTGCCGGTGCGCCAGAAACGCTTTTTCCGCCGCGTGCAGATGGTATTTCAGGATCCGTACGGCTCGCTGCATCCGCGCCAGACCATTGACCGCATTCTCAGCGAACCGCTGATTGTGCACGGTTTTCTGAATATCGAAAAACGTATCACTGATGCGCTGGCCGAAGTCGGCCTGCCGCAGACGGTGCGTTTTCGCTTCCCGCACCAGCTTTCCGGCGGTCAGCGTCAGCGGGTCGCAATCGCGCGGGCGATGATTTCAGAACCGGAAATTTTACTGCTCGATGAGCCGACCTCGGCGCTGGATGTCTCGGTGCAGGCGGAGATCCTCAACCTGCTAAGCGACCTGCGTGAACGCCGGAAACTGACTTATATTCTGGTCAGTCACAATCTGGCCGTTGTTACGCATCTTTGCACCAGCATTGGCGTAATGATTGGTGGTGAAATGGTCGAACTTCTGAGCACAGACGATTTACGGATGGGCAACGTCAGCCATCCGCACACAGCCGAGTTACGATCGTTAAGTCTCAGTTTAGAGGAGCCCGGATAATCGTTCCTGCCGTGAACGTATTTGGGTTTCGCGGGCAGCCCGGGCTGCCCACTTTTTCACTGAAAGACAGTCAGGAGACGTTAATGACATCCACCGAACAGTCTGCATTACAGTGGCAGGCGGCTGAAGAAACAGCAAAACGCATAACTAAAAACTGGGATAAACCCGGAGAACCGGGCGGCGCGATCACCCTTTTTGACAGTAAAACTCTCCGCAGTTTCGCGACCGGAGGGCTGGCAAACCTCAGCACATCGACACCTTTCAGCATCGATTCTGTTGTCCGCTATGCCTCTGTCACAAAACATATTTTCGCCACACTGGCCTTGCTGAAAAGCGATGCCAGTCTTTCGGTGAGTGATACCCTTGGTCAGCATTTACCGCAACTGAAAGCGCCGATGTCACAAGTGACCCTCGGGCAGGCGCTGGACATGACCGCAGGCCTGCCGGACGTGCGGGAAACCCTTTCGCTGCTGGGTATTTCTGTTTATAACGTCAGCGAAGCCAGTGCCATTATAGAATTCCTGACGCAGGACGGCGCTCTGAACTTCACAGCAGGGACCGAGATTTCCTACAGCAACACCGGTTACCGGCTGGTGGAAGAAATCCTCAAACAAAAAGGCATTTTGTTTGAGGATCTGCTGCAAAAGTATATCGCGCAGCCGCTGGATATCGCTTTCCATGCGCCGGAAACCTGGTTCGATATCGTCCCGGACCTGGTGCCCGGTTACTGGCAGGACTCCACCGGCTGGAAAACAGCCGTCGCAGGTTTGCATCTGTCGGCATCCGGTAGCCTGACCGGCAGCGTACGTTCGCTTTCAGTATGGCTGCAAAGCCTGCTTTCACAAAACGGACCGGGCGCGGGCGTACTGCAAACGCTGACAGAACAACGTTATCTGCAAGGCGACATTCCTTCCGCTTACGGGCTGGGCATCACCTCGACGAAAATCGGTGAACATACGGTTTACGGCCACGGCGGTTCCCATGCCGGTTATAAAACCTATTTCCTGCTTCATCCTGAGCTTGATGCAGGCATTGCGCTGGTCTCCAATCGCGAAGACACCACAGCGTTTACCCATGTGCTGGAAGTCATGTCGTCACTGTTAGCTGCGCCGCTCCCGGCGCGTAGCCATGCATTGCCGGATGGTGTATACGCCAGCGTTGCCGAGCCGTACTGGCTAAAAGTCAGCAACGGCACGGCCAGTTATCTCGGCGCTGCCGATAACCTCTATCAGGGCGCGGACGCCGACGAAGCCATCACCCTATCCGCACACATGCCGATGCGTTTGCGCTGGGACGGCACCGCCATTCAGGGTGAAATCGGACACGCGCCGCGTTACTTTACCCCGGTGGAAACCAATGATTGCCTGAAAATGGTTCAGGGGCGCTGGCATCATCCCCAATCGAAAGCCGCCTTTGATATTGAGGGCGATCAGTTGCTGATGGGCGTCGGCACGCTGCGTGCCAGCGGCCAGTTAACATCGCTGGGTGCGGGGCGTTTACTGGTGGAACTCCCTGACGGACCGTGGAAGAAAAACTTCTGTCTTTATTTCCAGGGCTACAACGTCCGGCTGATTTCCAACCGCAGCCGCGTGCTGAGTTTCCGTCGTGATGAATGCCGCAGCAGCTGGCATCCGTAAAAATAACCTGCGAAGCGTTGTCCTGCAAAACGCCGCCCCGGCCCACGTCTGGCGGCGTTTTTTTAAACTCCCTCACTGTAACAACACGTCAAACTGTGACGCACCTCAAATAAACCCTGTGTTTGTATCCATTAGGATGACAAACAAACCCATAGTATTTGTGTGGTCTATGAGAGACCACAGCAAACTAAAATGCCGACAGGGTAAAAATGAACCAATTTATTATTGCTGATTCTCAGGCTTGCATAGGTTGTCGCGCCTGTGAGGTCGCTTGCGTCTTGTCTCACAATGAACAATGTTATTCGTCGAAAGAACAATTTACCCCGCGCATTCATGTCATCCGGCAAAACGATCGGCATAGCGCCGTGCTATGCCGTCAGTGCGAAGATGCCCCGTGTTTGCAGGTTTGCCCGACAAACGCATTCGTTCGTCGTAACGACAGCATTCAGTTGCTGGAAGAACGCTGTATCGGCTGTAAAACCTGCGCCGTGGCCTGTCCGTTTGGCGCCATTGATATCGTACAGCATGAGAGCTATCCGCTGACCGGCTTACCCGCCGTGGCAGCCGTGGCGCATAAATGTGATCTGTGCAATGACAGCCCGGACGGACAGGCATGCGTCAATGCCTGCCCGACACAGGCACTGCATCTCATCACCGATCAGGTCATTGCTCAGAACCGCGCTGATAAACAATACCGCGCCGCCATGGGCCGGAATCCACAGGTTTCGCTGACCAGCAAATCAGCGGCCGTATTCGCCGCCGCCCTGGCACCACCGCGCCTCGATGCGGCAAAAGCCCCGCTCACCGAACGTAAAAGCACGTTTAATGAGATCTATGCGCGCTTTACACCGATGCAGGTTGAAGAACAGGCTGGCCGCTGTCTGCATTGCAGTGATCACCCTTTCTGCGCCTGGACCTGCCCGCTGCATAACGATATCCCACAATTACTGGCGCTGGCGAAACAGGGACACATTCTGGAAGCCGTAGAGCTTTCGCACCGCACCAGCAGCCTGCCGGAGATCTGTGGCCGCGTCTGCCCGCAGGACAGGCTTTGCGAAGGCGCCTGCACTTTTGATAAACAAGGCTCAGTGAGCATCGGCAATATTGAGCGCTATATTACCGATACCGCGCTGGCACAAGGCTGGAAACCCGATCTTTCAGAGGTTATTCCGCGTAATTATCGCGTAGCCGTGGTGGGTGCAGGCCCGGCCGGATTGGGCTGCGCTGACGTGCTGGCGCGGCATGGCGTAAAAGCCGTGGTCTTTGATCGTCACCCTGAAATCGGCGGCCTGCTGACCTTTGGTATTCCGGCGTTCAAGCTGGATAAAAACGTGCTGGTCAGACGCCGGGAAATCTTCACTGAAATGGGCATTGAGTTCCGGCTCAATACCGAAATCGGCGTCGACATTCAGGCGGAACAACTGCTGGAAGAGTTCGATGCAATATTCTTAGGTGTGGGTACGTATAAAGCGATGAAAGCCGGACTGGAAAATGAAAACGCGCCGGGCGTTTACAGCGCCCTGCCGTTCCTGATTGCGAACGCCAAACATCTGATGAATCTGCCCGAACTGAAACATGAGCCTTATGTCAGCATGGCGGGAAAACGAGTGGTCGTGCTCGGCGGCGGCGATACAGCGATGGATTGTCTGCGCACGTCGCTGCGCCAGAATGCCAAAAGCGTGATTTGTGCGTATCGCCGCGATGAAATAAGCATGCCGGGCTCGAAGAAAGAAGTGAAAAACTCACGCGAGGAAGGGGCTGAGTTTATGTTTAACGTTCAGCCGGTGAGCATTGAGCTGAATAACCGGGGCGAAGTCTGCGGTATCCGCTTAGTCCGTACCGCCCCGGGAGAACCGGATGCCAGCGGCAGACGCAGACCCACACAGATTGCCGGTTCTGAATTCCTGCTCGAAGCGGAAGCGGTCATTATGGCATTTGGCTTTCTGCCGCATGCTATGCCGTGGCTGGATGAACTGTCGGTGAGGCACGACGAACAGGGATTGTTACAGGCCCCGCATCACAGCCGCTTCCCGTATCAGACCAGTCACCCGCAGATATTTGCAGGCGGCGATGCGGTGCGGGGCGCCGACCTGGTGGTGACAGCTATGTCGGACGGACGACAGGCAGCAAACAGCATTATTGCATCGCTGGATTTCCGTACACCGGCTCTCAGACCGGCGGCCCATTAGCCCTCCCGTTTCTTTGCGCTGTCGGCAAAATACAAACCTCCCTTTTCGGGAGGTTTTTTGTTAACAGGATCACATTTAATTAATATAAACGGATCAACTGGTTCGTAACAGCACAAAATGTTCAGTCCTTATCCAACAAGGCCTGCAGGCCCGCTTTGCTCATAATATCCGCACAAAATCTCCCGGGAATTAATTTCCCAGCGCAACCGTCACTTTTGCTGTTTTGTTAATTGAATTAACATCCGCGAAACAAAAACCAATAACGCCTTTGTTCGTGTGGCATTAAGAAACACACCAGAGTGTTCCGCCCGTTAACGTTATTGTTTTTAATTCTATTGATTTAAAACACTTATTTAAAAAATCTTATTCGAAAAATACGTCAAGTCATGTTTTGCTACTGCTACAAGGGATGAGTCTATGTCTGTTAAAAAAACCACCACACAGGCTTTACTGTGTGCCACCACGCTTTTCTTCTCCGCCACTTCCGCTTTCGCCGCCGGACATCCTCCGCTGGATAACGCGCAGGCAGCCAAAGTCATCGACAGTGTGAAATCCACTCTTGCGGAACAACACAGCACCGGTTGCATCGCAGTAGTTGATGCATCTGGTTCATTACTGACCTTCCAGCGTCTTGACGGTTCTCCGGCCGGTTGTGTTGATGCGTCCATCGGCAAAGCGCGCACTTCCGCGCTCTACCACGCTCCTTCGCTGAAATTCATGCAACGCCTGCAGGGTGGCGAAACCACCGTATTGGCGATCCCGAATGCCGTGCCACTGGGTGGTGGATTCCCGCTGACGATTAACGGTGAAGTGGTCGGTGCCGTCGGTGTCAGTACGCCGAAGCAGGACATCGATAATCAGTCATCAGAAAAAGCAGCCAGCGTCCTGAAATAACAGGCACTTTCAATTACTCCTTCTTGTTGACGGCCACGCCCATGGCCGTTTTATACGGAACATTTACGGACTTTCAGCATGATCAATCTCTCTCGTCGCCGGTGGATACTCGGCACTGCGGGCGTCATGGTTGCGGGTATCGGTAGCCAGATGCTGGGCGGTGGCGTATTTGCTACCCTCGCCCATGCCGCGCCACCGCTGGCTTCAGCTGTGACAATGCCAGACAGTTTTATGGCACTTTCTAAACAGCTGACCGGCATGGACAGGCTCGAACCGCACCTCGCTCAGGCACTTTACAGCTGGCTGCATCAGTCGCAGAACAACGCGCAGCTCGACTCACAACTCGGTACCCTTTCAGCACTGATCACCGCACACCGCGGCGTGGTGGGTGATGATTTACATCAGCTTCTTGCACAGCAACCGGCAGAGCTGGCGCAGTTGTATCAGCAACTGGTCAGTGGCTGGTATCTCGGTGTGGTCGGTCAACCCGGCAGTCAGAAATGTATCGGATTTGAAAATATCGTCAGCTATCAGTTGCTGAAAAATAACCTGCTGCCGCCGAGTTATGCGCCGGGTGAACCGAATTTCTGGGTCAACAAGCCTGCTGCACTGCAACAAAATTCCACGGAGGTGATTGCTCATGGCTGATGCACTGAATGCAGATGTCGTTGTTATTGGTGCCGGTATCGCCGGTTCGCTGGCTGCGCTGAAAATGGTCAAAGCCGGCGTTTCCGTGCTGATGCTCGATTCCGGGCCGGTGATCAAACGAGACGAAGCGGTAGAACTGTTCCGTCAGTCACCGCTCAAAGGCGACTTTACCGAACCCTATCCGCCGAAACCCTGGGCACCGCAACCGAAATTCCAGCCGAAAGATAACAATTATCTGATCCAGAAAGGCCCGGACCTCTACGCTGCTCAGTATCTGCGCGGTGTCGGTGGCACAACCTGGCACTGGGCGGGACAGGCGTTTCGCCTGCTGCCAAATGATATGAAAATCAAAACGCTGTATGGCGTGGGTCGTGACTGGCCAATCAGTTATGAAGATCTGGAGCCGTATTACACCGAAGCCGAAATTCAGATGGGCGTTTCCGGTGACGACGCGCTGGATTCACCGCGTTCACAACCCTATCCGCTGCCGGGTATTCCGCTGCCCTACGGTTTTGACCGCATCAGCAAACGCATTGCCAAACTCGGTTACGTATTAGGTATCGGCCCGCAGGCGCGTAACAGTATTCCTTATGACGGTCGTCCTGCCTGCTGCGGCAACAATAACTGTATGCCTGTTTGCCCGATTGATGCGCAGTATCACGGCGGTATTTCGGCGCGCAAAGCTATCGAAGCCGGTGTGCGCGTGATTGCCAATGCCGTGGTGTACAACATCGAAGCCAATGACAGCGGCGAGATCGTGGCTGTGCACTATCTGGATGCTGACAAAGTGGCCCATAAAGTCACCGGTAAACGCTTCGTGCTGACCGCCAACGGCATCGAAAGCCCGAAACTGTTGCTGATGTCCACCAGCGATAAATACCCGAACGGTATCGCCAACAGCTCCGGCATGGTGGGTCGAAATCTGATGGATCACCCCGGCACCTCTGTTGAGTTTTACGCCGACGAGCCAGTGTATTTCGGCCGCGGCCCGATGCGCCCGGGCAGTATCAATAATCTGCGTGATGGGGATTTCCGCCGCGATCGTTCTGCGCTGCGTATCGACGTCGCCAACACGTCGCCGGTGCGTTATCTGACCGAGCGCCTGGTGCGTCAGGGTTATTACGGTAAAGCGCTGAACGACAAACTGACCTATCAGTCCGAGCGTTTTATTCAGCTGAAATGCCTGCTGGAAATGCTGCCGGAACCGGAAAACCGTGTGGTGTTGAGCAAAACCGAGAAAGACGAATGGGGTATTCCGCGCCTCGAAGTGCATTACAAATTCCCGGACTACGTTCACCGCGGTTATGACCAGTCGATGCTTGATTTTCAGAAAATCGTCAAAGAAATGGGCGGCACCGAAGTGGTGTACAGCAAGCGTGGGGTGTACGACAACAACCAGCATATTACCGGCACCATGATCATGGGCAGCGACCCGAAAGATTCCGTGGTGGATGGTGATTGCCGTACGCATGACCACCCGAACCTGTTCATCGCCGGGACCGGCATTATGCCCTCTGCTTCAACGGTGAACTCCACGCTGTCGGGAACTGCGCTGGCATTGCGTATGGCTGATACGGTGCTGAAAAGCCTGGCCTGATTGATTTTCTGAGGACTGAGTAATGAAAATGAAATTCATGCTGGCGTTGCTGCCGTTAATGGTCGCGGCTAACGCCGCCCGGGCTGATGACACAGCGGGCAACGCAGATTTAATTAAGCGCGGTGAATATCTGGCGACAGCCGGTGACTGTACCGCCTGCCATACTGCGCCGGGGGCGGATAAAACGGCAAAATTCGGCGGCGGTTATCCGCTGGCGTCGCCTTTCGGGGTGATTTACGGCACCAATATTTCTTCTGACAAACAGTTTGGTATTGGCAACTGGACGGACGATGAATTCGTGCGCGCGGTACGTGACGGTGTCGGCAAAGACGGACAACAGTTGTATCCCGCTATGCCTTACGACTCCTTCACCAAAATGAAACGTGAAGATGTTTTAGCGATCAAAGCTTATCTGATGTCGCTGCCAGCGGTACATTCCGCTGGCCCGCAGACGGATTTGTCCTTCCCTTTCAACCAGCGCTGGGGCATGCGCGTGTGGAAGCTGTTTAACTTCGACAAAGGTGAGCTGAAAAACGATCCGTCCAAATCAGCGGACTGGAACCGTGGGGCTTATCTGGTGGAAGCGCTGGAACACTGCGGCACCTGCCATACGCCGCGCACGCTGACCATGGGCATGGACACCGACAAAGCGTTTTCCGGTGGCGATTTAGGCTCATGGGTAGCTTTCAACATCACGCCGGATAAAAATGCCGGGATCGGCAACTGGTCGCAGCAGGATCTGGTGACTTACCTGAAAACAGGTTTTGTTGCCGGTAAGGCGTCAGCGTCAGGGGCGATGTCAGAAGCCATTGAGCACAGTCTGCAGCATCTTTCAGACAGTGACCTGAACGCGATTGCCACCTATATCCGTTCCGTCCCGGCAATCGGAGATGACAAGCAAACCAAACCGCGAGATGCATGGGGTGAGCAGAATCAGGATATTTACCCACTGCGCGCCGAAGGCCAGACAATCGACCAGTCAGCCGCCGCCCTGTTTAATGCCAGCTGCGCAGCCTGTCACGGCAAAGGCGGTGAAGGCAGCGGCGAGGGATTCCATGCCTATCCGTCACTGTTCAGCCATACCAGCACCGGTTCTTACGACAGCCGCAATCAGGTTTCGGTCATCCTCAACGGCGTCCAGCGCCACATGGATAAAGGCGAAATCATGATGCCGTCGTTTGCCAGTCAGCTCGATGATGACCAGATTGCGACGCTGAGTCATTACGTCAGCACACAGTTTGGCAATCCGGCGGGAGCCACGGTCACCGCGAAAGATGTGGCGAAGATGCGTAAAGCCGCTGACCTGCCCTATCCGCCGAAAATTGAAGATGGCACGCAAAAATAATTCACGACGGTGAAAGCTAAACAAAAGGAGCCGCACAAGGCTAATGCCGATCGTTTAAGGATCAGTTGACCGATCCGGTGGCTCGTGTAAAAAGGGTTCATGCTCATCATGGACCCTTTTTAAATGGAACTTTCACAAGCTCTCGGTATTATCAATCTTACTGCCCCCGATGAAGTTCAAAGCCTCGCTGACCTCCTGTCTCCGGACCTCATTCAGCAAGCTTTTTCTCTCACTGACACCGTCACCCTACGCAAGCGTAAACTCCCCCTCGAGTCCATGGTCTGGCTGGTTATCGGCATGGCCATATTCAACAATAAGCCTATGAGTCATATCGTTAATCTGATGGATATTGTTGACCGAACCGGACGCTCATTCACCGCACCCAGCTCCGTTATTGCCCGCAGAAAAACGTTAGGTGAAGATGCCATCCGGGTTCTGTTTGATATCACTCAGCAACACTGGCATGCAGAGGCAAAACATCCTCTCTGGCACGGACTGACACTCAATGCCGTCGATGGCGTAGTCTGGCATACGCAGGACACGCCTGAAAATGCAGAGGCCTTCGGTAAGGCTTCGAACCAGCACGGTGAACGCGGATATCCTCAGGTCCGCATGGTCTGCCTGATGGAACTGAGCAGTCACCTGTTGCGGGCCAGTGTGATGGACAGTTACGACGTGAACGAGATGCGCCTGGCGGCAAAGCTGGCAGCCAGCGCGCCGGATAACAGTATTACGCTGTTCGATAAGGGTTTTTACTCTTTAGG